>CANRNA010000188.1 GCA_947631805.1 uncultured Oscillospiraceae bacterium
CCTTGGGGGCCTCCGCCGCCGGGGCCAGGGGCTCAAAGTCCTCCGGGCCGTGCTTGCATATCGGGCAGACGAAGTCCGCGGGCAGGGTCTCCCCCTCGTAGATATAGCCGCAGACCACGCACCGCCAGCCCTTTTTCACCGGCTGGGACCCGGCTGTGGCCTTGATGGCGCTCTGATAGTGGGCATAGGTGCAGGAGGGGCCGTCGGACAGGACCTGGGCGTCCGTCAGCTCCCCCACGAACAGCACGTGGCTGCCCAGGTCATGGGACTCGGTCACCCGCAGGGACAGAAAGGCGTTGGCGTACTTCGTCAGGTGGTACAGCCCGTCCTCCCCCCGGCTCACGTCCGCAAAGCCGTCGAATTTGTCCGCCGTCCGGCCGGACTGCATGCCGAAGCGCTCGAAGAGGGAATAGGGCGCGTCCTCCTCCACCGCCGACAGGGTGAAAAGGCCGGTCCTGGCTATCATGTCGCACGTCAGATTGCTCTTGATGACCGCCACGGCGATGCGGGTGGGCTCGTTGGCCACCTGCACGGCGGTGTTGACGATGCAGCCGTTGTCCCGCTCCCCCTCCCGGGCGGTGAGCAGATATATCCCGTAGGTCAGCTTGCGCAGAGCTTTCGTGTTCATAGACTTCTCCTTTTCTGGCGGGGATGCTCTCCCGAAATGGCAAAAGGGGACAGGATGTCTGTCCCCTTTCGGCTGTTATCTTGCCTTACGCTTCCTCGAAGGCGTCCTTGCCCATGCCGCAGATGGGGCACTCCCAATCGGCGGGCACGTCCTCCCAGGCGGTGCCGGGGGCCACGCCGTGCTCGGGGTCGCCCACGGCCGGGTCGTACTCATACCCGCAGGGGCACACATACTTCTTCATGGTACGGTCTCCTTACTTGCCGAAGTAGCGGTTCAGCAGGCCCTGGAAAGCCTTTCCGTGCCGGGCTTCGTCGCGAGCCATTTCATGCACGGTGTCATGGATGGCGTCCAGGTTCAGGGCCTTGGCCCGCTTGGCCAGGTCGAACTTGCCGGCGGTGGCGCCGTTCTCGGCCTCCACGCGCATCTCCAGGTTCTTCTTGGTGGAGTCGGTGACCTTCTCGCCCAGCAGCTCGCAGAACTTCGCCGCGTGCTCGGCCTCCTCCCAGGCGGCCTTCTCCCAGTACAGGCCGATCTCGGGATAGCCCTCACGATGGGCCACGCGGGCCATCGCCAGATACATGCCCACCTCGGTGCACTCGCCCTCGAAGTTGGCGCGCAGATCGCAGATGATGTCCTCAGGCACGCCCTGGGCCACGCCCACAACATGCTCGGCGGCCCAGGTCAGCTCGCCCTCCTGCTTCTGGAACTTGGAAGCGGGAGCCTTGCAGACGGGGCAGGCCTCGGGGGGATTCTCCCCCTCATATACGTAACCGCAGACAGTGCAAGTCCATTTTGCCATGATTCTATGACCTCCATAAAAAATTTAGGAATAATTCCTAATCTCTGGGACAATTATAACACATCCTCCTGTTTTGTCAATAGGACGGGCCCGGCTTTGCCTCTTTGAAAAAATTTTTCTTCCCGGTGAGAAAACCCCGCCGGAAATGGCACACTAAACCCGGGCGATACATATTGTCGGCCAGTCTTGCCAATATGTGCGTTTTGTGGTATCCTATCTTGAACAGGATCCGCGGACGACCGCCGGAAGAGAGAAATAAAGAAGAAAAAACGGGCAGTCACCTGTCCGGGAGGAGACCCATGCAAACCGAATTGACGCCCAACGAGAACAAATCCCTCCGCATCGAGACCAGCTTCGGCGCTTATGACCGGGGCGCCATCAAGACCCATTTCGTGGAGATAGGCGAGGACTACTGCGACCTGGTGCGCAAGTATGTTCTGCCCCTGTACCAGGAGGGGGACATCCTCTCCGTGGCGGAGAAGATCATCTCCCTTTGCCAGAAGAACATCATCTATAAGAAGGACATGAAGCTGACGTGGCTGGCCCGCTTTTTGTCCAGGTTCGCCTCCCACAGCCCTTACGGCATCGGCGTGGACAACCCCTGGAAGATGCAGTTCGCCATCGACCACTGCGGCGCGCTGAAGATCATCTACGCCTCCATCGCCGGAGGCATAGGCAAGCTGTTCGGGAAGAAGGGCATCTTCTACGACATCGCCGGGCCCGAGGTGGCCGGGCTGGACGGATTTTACACCGCGTCGTTCCAGGTCTACGGGGATTTCTGCATGATGCTGCCCAAGGACCCCCAGGGGGTCTGCCGCCGCATCAAGGAGGAGACCGGCGTCACCTGCATGCTGGTGGACGCCAACGACTTCGAGCGGGACATTCTGGGCAAGAGCCCGGACCTGACCCTGACGGACGAACAGTGCGCCGAGCTCATCCGGGACAACCCCTCCGGCAACTCCACCCAGCTCACCCCCTTCATCCTCATCCGCCCCTCTCAGCCCGCCTGACCGGGACAATAGCAAATTTTGAACTGGCGTGACATTTCGTCACGCCAGTTTTCTTTTATCATGATTCAGGATAAATGCTGAATGAGGACCTCCACCACGTCAAGGACCGTTTCTATTTTTTCCGGCGGCAGTCGGTCTATTTTCTCGCTGAGCAGAGACGTCTTGATGTCATATCCCGTTTTCAGCACGTCGCATAACACCATATCCGCCGATATATCCAGCGCGTTGAGGATATCTATCAGCGTTTCCAACGCGGGGATCTTCTCCCCCCGCTCAATGGCGCCCACATAGTTTATGCTGAGGCCGGTCAGCTCCGCCAGGTCCTCCTGCCGCAGCTTTTTTGCCACACGGTATCTGCGGATGTTCCCGCCGATAGACCCCAGTTCCATCGCAATATCTCCTGTCAGTGTATGCACTTTATACTTTTGATATTTAGTATAAAGGATACTTATGCCGATATATACAATCTATATGGATGAAACCAACGCTAATAGTGTTGACAAATATGTGCCGATATGCTATAGTTACAATAAGTTACATGACCTTATGTGACCGTCTGATTTTCACGACAGGGGGGTATTTGCGAATGCACAGGAAATGGATCGGCATGGCTTTGGCCGTGATGATGCTGCTCGGTCTGTCTGTCCCGGCCTTTGGGTCGGACGAGCCGAAAACGGGCGAGGCCAGGATATTCGAGTACGGCGATCTGAAGGTGGAGGTATCAAATGTCAAGGAGGTCAGGCAGGGTTCATCCACTCTTGACACGACGGAGACCTGGAAATATGACATTTATGTCGTGTTTCCGGGAGCGGCTGTGACGATCATAAACGCCGATACTGAAATTGACGGGGAAAGCGGCTCCCCCCATGCCGAGTGGGCGTTTTACCTCTCCAATGACAGCCGGATCGATATTCTGGACAGCACAGAGCCGTTGAAGATCACGCAGGATATTTTGGGGATATACAACCAGGAATCCAGCGTATACGTGCTGGGATTTGAGCTTTATAACGCGGAAAATACATCGCCCCAGAAGGGCGGCATATTCACCGACGTAGAGGCCGGTGCGTGGTATGAAGACGCGGTCATGCAAGCATACGAGCGCGGCATCGTGAAGGGCGTCACGGACAGCACCTTCGCCCCCAACGGCACCACCACCAGGGGCCAGACCGTGACCATGCTCTACCGGGCCATGGGCTCCCCCGGCGGGGCCAATGTGTTCTCCGACACCAGCGGCGAGGTGGGCTCCGCCGCGGGCTGGGC
>CANRNA010000189.1 GCA_947631805.1 uncultured Oscillospiraceae bacterium
CCCGAGCCCACCAGGCTCATGATCATGTACCGGATGGCGGACACGTACACCCGCCCCTGCCGCCGGGCCATGATGAGCCCGCAGGCGGCGATGGTGCATATCTCGATGAACACATAAGCGGTGAACAGGTCGTTCGTGTAGATGAGCGCCAGCAGGGAGCTCAAAAGCAGGTCCAGCTGGATGTAGAACAGATTCTGCTTGGAGGAGGGTATCTCTCGGCCGATGTGGTCCAGGCCGCCCTGGACGGACAGGAGCATCACCAGGGCGAAGAAGGCGGCCATGGCGGTCTCCAGAGGGCCCACCCGTATCTCGTTGCCCCAGGGGGCGGGGTAGTGGCCCATCATGTAGGTGTAGCTGGTCCCGGCGGAGGCGGTGTAGGCCAGGGCCCCCAGGGACAGGACCAGCACGGCCCCGGTCATGGCCAGGTGGACGTATTTCGCCCAGCGGCCCCGGAGCACGAAGGAGATGATGGCCGCGAACATGGACAGGATGATGGAGAAAAAGGGGAAGTTTTGGACGAAGGTCATTTTCCGCCCCCTTCTCCGCTCTCCCGGGTGAGACGGCGGACCTCCTCCGTCTCACGGCGGCGCAGCAGTATCATGATCTCGTCCAGGTCCAGGGTGTGGTACTCCCGGTACAGGCAGATGGTCAGGGCCATGAGCAGGGCGCTGACGGACACGGAGACCACGATGCCCGTCAGGACCAGGCCCGCGGGGATGGGGTTGATATAGTGGGAGGCGTCCAGGATGCCGTCCACATAGATGGGGGCGGCCCGCCCGGCGATATAGCCCTTGGCGGCCAGAAACAGGTACACGGCGCAGTCCATGATGTCCAGGCCGATGATCTTCTTCACCAGGTTGGACTGCATGAGCAGGTCCATCAGGCCGATGACGAACAGCACCACGGCGGTGATCTCCTCATAGTTGGTGAAAATGCTCCCGCCCATCAGAAGCCCCCCTTCCGGAACATGGTGTAGAAGGTATACATGGTGCAGGCCACCACGATGCCCACGCACACGTTCAGATACACGATCAGCCCCGCGCTGAGGATGGCGCCGGGCACACCGGGGGTGATGAAGGAGGGCAGGTGGTTGGCCCCGGTGTAGAAGGAGTAGCTCTTGGCAAAGCAGTAGAAGGTCAGGGCGCTGACCGTCAGGGTCTTGATGAGCCGCTCGGTCATGAAAGCGCCGGTGCGGGCAAAGCCGAAGGCCGTCAGATACAGGATGAGCCCAGTGCCGATGATGGCCCCGCCGGAGAAGCCCCCGCCGGGGGAGATGTGGCCGTTGAGCACCACGTATATGCCGAAGATGACGGACAGGGGCGTCAGGATGCGGGCCGCCATTTGCAGGATGGTGTTGTGGTGGGGCTCGAAAAACCGGTCGCTCATGTCCTCCACCGCCTGGGAGTGGGGGTCGGCCTCCTTGTCCACCCGCAGCAGGAGCAGCACGCAGCACATGGCCACGAACAGCACGCAGCTCTCGCCGAAGGTGTCGAAGGCCCGGTAGTCCAGTATCATGCCCGCCACGATGTTCACCGCGCCGGTCTCCTCCAGGCCCTTTTCGATGTAGCGCTGGGCCACCTCGTTGTTCTCCGGGGCGGATATGTCCCCGAAGGCGGGCAGATAGCTGACCGTCACCAGCAGCAGCACCGTGAGAAACAGGGCCAGCACCACGGCCAGCGCCCGGTAGATGCGGTTGAAGCCCCCGATGCGCTTGGCCAGGCCCAGGGTGTACTCGTCCCGGCGGTCGGCCCGGACGTAGGAGCGAAGGAGCGCCGCCTCCCGGTCGGCCCGGCGCTCTGTCTCCGGGGGCCGGGTCTCCAGCCTTCCGGCGGAGGGGTCATATTCGCCCCGGCGCCACTGGGCAAAGTGCTCCCAGGGGCTGCCGGTATATTTGGGGTCCCGTCTGCTCATGGCGTCCTCCCCTCAGTCCTCCCCGTCCACGCTCCCGGCGGGGCCGGAGGGAGCCTGGCCCTCTCCGCCGTCCTGCCGGGCGGTGGTCTGGATGGAGCGTATCTTTTTCAGCATGATGAAGAAAAGTATGCTGGTGACCCCCGCGCCCACGGCCGCCTCGGTGATGGCCAGGTCCGGGGACTCCAGGATGAGCCAGATGATGGCCATCACCAGGCTGAAGGCCGTGTAGATGGTCACCGACACCAGCAGCCGCCGGGACACGCTCACCGCCACGGCGCAGACCACCAGAAAGGCCAGAAGCATGATCCGCAGCACTGTCACGGCTCCCGTCCCCCTTCCTCAGTCTCCTCCGCCTGCTGTGCCTCCAGCTGGGACAGGGGCAGTATCCGGCAGTTTTTTGCAAGCTCGTCGTTGGTGCTGGTCTCCAGAAAGGCCAGAAGGTGGCTGCACACCGGGGAGGCCAGCCAGAACAGGGCCACGATGACCAGCAGCTTCGCCGAGGCGAAGGACCAGCCGTAGAGGACCACCAGCCCCAGCACCACCAGAAACAGCCCCAGGGAGTCCCCCATGGCCGCCGCGTGGAGCCGGTTGAGCACGTAGCGGATGCGGAATATCCCAAGAGTGCTCACGGCCATGACGGCTATCCCCGCCGTGATCAGCGCCGCGGCGGGCAGAAAGCGCACAAGGGAAAAGCTCACGGTCTGTCCTCCTCTCCGTCGGCGGGGGCGGCCTTTTTCCCGCCCCGGCCCATGGCGTTTTTCTTCTCCCGGTAGATGCCGATGTATATCTTGGTCAGCACGATCACCGACACGAAGCTGATGACCGCGTATATCAGCGCCACGTCCAGAATGGCCGCCTCTCCCAGCAGCACGCTCAATATGGCGATCATGGCGATGGTCATGGTGCCGATCATGTTCACCGCCATGATCCTGTCGGCCAGCTTGGGCCCCAGGATGGCCCGGATAAGGCACAGCACGGTGAGCCCCACCAGCACGATCAGGGCCCCCAGGAAAAAGGGCGCGCAGCTCGTATTCATAGGCGGGCCTCCAGCTTTTGCAGCAGGCGGACGAACACGGACCGGTCGATGCCCTCGGCCAGGGAGACGTCGTAGCAGTGGACCTGGAAGTCCCCGTCGTGCATGTCCACGGTGATGGTGCCGGGGGTCAGGGTGATGGAGTCTGCCAGGATGGTCCTGGCCAGGTCCGTCCGCAGGGGGGGATGGAAGGAGACCAGCACCGGCTCCGGGATGTCCCGGTGGTCGAACACGTACCGGGCCATGGTGAAGGTGGCCATGGCTATCTCCCGGATGAGCACCGCCAGATACATCCCCAGCCAGGGGAGGTTTTTGACCAGCAGGAGGTCATAGCGGGGGGAGTAGTCCAGAAACCGGCAGATAAACAGATACAGGGCGGCGCTGATGACAAGACCGAACACGGCGATCTCCGCCGTCATCCGGCCGTTCAGCACTGCCCAGAAACCAAAAAACAGAAAAGCCATGTGCCACCTCTCGTCTTGCCCGGCTCCGGTCCGGACGCAGGATGGGGGATACTGGTTATCTGATATTTATTATAAGGAATTCTTTGACGAGAATCAAGACAGATGAGAAGTTTTTTGCTTTAAAGTATGAAGCGCCCCTCCGGCGGACCGGAGGGGCGCGGGGCTGTCATCAATAATTCTCGGCGTGGACCTCGAAATAGGCCTGGGGATGGTTGCAGGTGGGGCAGACCTCGGGGGCGGCGGTGCCCACCAC
>CANRNA010000190.1 GCA_947631805.1 uncultured Oscillospiraceae bacterium
AGCAGGTCTCCAAGGAAGAGGCCGAGGAGCTCAAGAAGCGTCTCGAGGACGTGGGCGCGAAGGTCGAGCTCAAGTAATTCCTTTGAAAGGCAGAGCCTTTCAAAGGAGAAAGATGCAGCTTGCTGCAGCGCAAAGCGCCTCCGCCGACCCGGCGGAGGCGTTCACGTTTGCAAGCTGAGAAGTATTTTTTCCGATGTACACGCCCCCGGAAAAAATGATCCTACTTTTATTTGCGCCTACGGGCGCAAACTCTGCGAGGCTATTATTGCGAGGCTATTATGAAATACGAAGCAAAAACCGTGACACTCAAGGACGGCTCCGCCGCCCTATTTCGCTCTCCCACGCCGGAGGATACCGCCGCCTTCCTGGATTTCTTCAACGCCGTCCGGGCCGAGACGGACTTTCTCCTGTCCGGCCCCCAGGACCCTCTCCCCACCTTTGAGGGCGAGCGGGCGTGGATAGAGAGCAGCCTCAACTCCCCCGACCAGATGATGATCGTCTGCGACATGGGCGGCTATATCGCGGGCAACTGCTCCATCGCCTTCAAGCCCAACACCAAGGACCGCCACCGGGCCGCCCTGGCCATCGGCCTGCGGCGGGAATACTGGGACCGGGGCATCGGCACCGCCATGTTCACCGAGCTCATCGCCGCGGCCAGGGAGCGGGGCGTCACCCAGCTGGAGCTGGACTACATCCAGGGCAACGACCGGGGACGGGCCCTCTACGAGAAAATGGGCTTTCGCGCCTGGGGAGAGCTGCCCAACGGCGTCCGCCAGCCGGACGGGTCCGCCCGCAGCCTGATCTTCATGCGGCTGGCCCTAGATTGATTAACATAATTCTATTTACATAACTATGGAGGCAAGACTATGCGCGGTGAAAAGAGCTGCGGGGCGGTGATATTCGCCCGTCAGGGCCGGGAGACGCTCTGGCTGGTGGAGTATATGCGCCGGGGGCACGTGTCCCTGTGCAAGGGGCACGTGGAGGCCGGAGAGAGCGAGCACGACACCGCCCGGCGGGAGATAGCCGAGGAGACCGCCCTTTCCGTGGAATTTCTGGAGGGCTTCCGGGAGCGGACCGAGTACAGCCCCGCCCAGGACTGCATGAAGGAGGTCATCTTCTTCCTGGCTCGGGCCCTGTCCATGGACGCCGTCCCCCAGCCGGAGGAGGTGGCGCGCATCGCCTGGCTGCCCTTTGACCAGGCCATAGCGGCCCTCACCTACGCCAGCGATCGGCGGGTACTCACCGCCGCCCGTGACCATCTCCGCAGGGTACAAAGATAACGATATATCATTGTTGACAAATGTGTCATAATTTGATATAGTTATATTGTTGTATATTCACAAGGAGGGGACGATATGGACCAATTTCTCGCGCAGGCCCACGACCTGTTCCATTACCTGGTGGAATTCGGTATCCTGCTGCTGGAGTTTTTCGGCACGACAGTGCTCATCGTCACCGGCGTCATCAGCATCGTCAAGTGGCTGAAGCGGACAGCGGACGTGCGGACCACCGTCTCCCAGGGCATTTTGCTGGCCCTGGCCTTCAAGATGGGAGGCGAGGTGCTGCGGACGGTGATCATCACGGAGCCGAAGGAGATGTTCACCATCTTCGGCATCATCCTGCTGCGAGGCATCGTGGCGGGGCTTATCTATTGGGAGATCACCAAAGAAATACGGATCGAGGCGATGTATCTCGACAGTCCCCTGGCAAAGGAGCGCAGGCGCAAACACGCCGAGGAGGAAAGCGCAGAGAGCGCACACGTATGACAAAGAGCCGGAGAGGACGCTCTCCGGCTTTTTGTTGCCCTTTAGGCCATTTGGTGGTACAATAGGAAAAAACGAAAACGGGAGAGACCTTATGAAATATCTGCTCATCATCGGCGACGGCATGGCGGACGACCCCGTGCCCGCTCTGGGAGATAAGACCCCTCTGGAGGTGGCCGACAAACCGGTCATCGACGACCTGGCCCGCCGGGGCGTGCTGGGGAGCGTCGTTAACTGCCCCAAGGAGTTCGAGCCGGGCAGCGCCACCGCCATCATGTCCATTTTCGGCGCGTCGCCTCTGGAGTATTACCACGGACGTGGGCCTCTTGAGGCCGCCGCCCAGGGCATCAGCCTGGCGGACGGGGACATGGCCTGCCGGTGCAATATGGTGACGCTGGAGGACGGGGACGCGCCCTATCCCCAGCGGCGCATCCTGTCCCACAGCGCCGGGTCCATCGACGGGGAGACCTCCGACAGGCTCATAACGGAACTGTGGGCCAGCCCGGAGTTTTCCGCCCTGGCCAGGGAGTTCGACATTGAGATAAACCCCGGCTCCTCCTTCCGCCACTTCGCCGTGATGCACCACGCGGACATCGAGGGCATCCGGCTCATCCCGCCCCACGACCATCTGGGGGAGGTGATAGCCCCTCTGGCCCCCTCCGGGTGCGCCGTGGCGGAAAAGCTGGGAGCGCTCCAGGAGACCGCCTTCCGGTTTTTGGACCATCACCCCCTCAACGAGGCCCGTCGGGCCGCGGGAAAAATGCCCGCCAACGGGATATGGTTTTGGGCGGAGGGCACCGCCGCCCTGCTGCCGGACTTCGCGGCCAAATATGGCCACACCGGCGAGGTGGTCTCCGCCGTGCCCCTGGTCCGGGGCATCGCCCGGCTGAGCGGCCTGCCCGCCCCCCTGGTCCCCGGGGTCACCGGGGAGATAGACACCAACTGGGACGGCAAGCGGGAAAAGACCATCGAGATCCTCTCCCGGTGCGACTTTGCCGCCCTCCACATCGAGGCCCCGGACGAGTGCACCCACAACGGGGACACCCCCGGCAAGATACAGTCCATCCAGTGGCTGGACAGCCGGGAGACGGCCCCCATCGTCCAGTGGCTCCGGGACCGGGGCGAGCCCTTCCGGGTGCTCATCCTGTCCGACCACAAGACCCTCACCTCCAACCGGGCCCACGGCGGGGACCCCGTCCCCTTCCTGCTCTATGACAGCCGGGAGGAGACATGCTCGGGCCTCTCCTACACCGAGGCCAACGGCCTGAAGACCGGGCTGTTCCTGCCCCAGGGCACCGCCCTGCTGGATATGCTGTTTCAGTCATGATCGTCACCGCCCACGGAAAACTGAATCTGTCTCTGGACGTGCTGGGCCGCGGTGCCGACGGCTACCACGACATGCGCATGGTCATGCAGTCGGTCCGGTTCGGCGACGAGCTGGACATAGAGCTGCGCCAGGACGGCCTGTTCTCCATCGACCCGGGCCAGGACTACCTGCCCTCGGACGAGCGCAATCTGGCCCTCCGGGCCGCCAGGCTGTTTCTGGACAGCACGGGCCTGGGGGTCCGTATCCGGGTGACCAAGCGCATCCCCGTCTGCGCCGGGATGGGAGGCGGCTCCGCCGACGCGGCGGCCGTTCTCCGGGCGCTGAACGAGCTGACCGGGGCGGGCCGCACCGCCGACGAGCTGTGTCGGCTCGGCCTGCAGGTGGGCAGCGACGTGCCCTTCTGCGTGCTGGAGGGCACCGCCCTGGCGGAGGGCCGGGGCGAAAAGCTCACCCCCCTCCCCGCCCTGGCGGACTGCGCCATCGTGATATGCAAGCCCGCCTTCGCCATCTCCACCCCGGAGCTCTTCGGCCGCATCGACAGCCGCAAAAGCCGCCTGCGGCCGGA
>CANRNA010000191.1 GCA_947631805.1 uncultured Oscillospiraceae bacterium
TCCGTGTGCTCCAGCGTGATGCCAAGCCTTTCCATCTCCCGCAGGAGCGCGATGCCCATATAGCAGCCGGTGAGGTCATCGTTGGCCCCGTCCACGACCCTCTTGGGGTCGTATGTGAACGCGATGGCGATGAAAAACGGAAAAAAGAGCAGGCCCCAGAGGGCGGCGGTGTTCGTCCAGTGCCCGGCGCCCCGGAGGGCGAAGACGGATATAGTCACATAGAAGCAGACCCCCAAAAGGGACATCACGCCGGGTATCTCAAAGACGATGCCGCCGAAGTGGTGGTTCAGCGGGAACTCCCAGGAGGCGTCGATGTGCCCGTTCAGGAAGACGCGCCGCCGGACATCCCCCGCGCAGGGGCGGACCGCCGTCACGTTGGTCCCCTGCTTTGGGAGGAAGAGCGGGTCGATGACCTGCTTGTAAAACACGAACTGGAACAGATACAGAAGCAATGTGCAGCAGCCAAACGCCAGGCTCAGCCAGGGGCGGATAAAGAAGCCCAGAGCGCACAGCCCGCACAGGGCCGCCGAAAAATGGAAGAAGCCGTAAAACGCGCTGGGATGCTCAGAAAAGGACTCGATCGCAACGTCCCCGCAGCCGCAGCTTTTTTCCAGCACATCCGCCATATATTCCGCCGCCTGCCGTTCGCCCTCGCTGCCGGGGGCGCGGTTTTTGATGTGCTGGCAGATATGGGTTATCTCCCGGAGCATATAGGCCGTGCTCTCCCCGCTTCGGTCAAGGAGCGCGGAAAAGTGACTGTTCATGACGGCCTTTCAGGTCTTGGTGACAGTCTCGCTGTGGCACTTGGGGCATGTCACCTTTATCTCGCCCTTTCCCTTGGGGACCCGGAGGACCGCGCCGCACTTCTTGCAGCGGAAGTATTTGTACTCCTTCCGGTCGGTCCACTTGCGCTTTTGCAGGGCAAAAAAGCCTGTGCATTTTCCCCGCAGGCGCATATATCCCGCCCGCTCCGCCTGGCGGGCGGATATGTTGCGGGAATAGCAGCGAAAGAGGCTCCATACCAGCAGCGCCAGGGAGATCACATACAGGAACCGCAGCGGGGGGATCCAGCTGAGAAGGACCAGCACAAGGGCGGCGATGCACAGGAAATTGCACAGCTCGTCCTGCCCGTACCGGCCCTGCATGAACCGCCGCAGGCCGTCGCCTATCTTTTGAAAAAAGCCTTTCATCGTCCGTGTCCCCCTCAGCGGTTCAGGATGCGCATGAACTCCTCGCCGGTGATGGTCTCGTGTTCGTAGAGATACGCCGCCAGCTCGTTCAGCTTGTCCCGGTTCTCCATCAATATCTGCGCGGCCTTGTCGTGCTGCTTTTTCACGATGGACACCACCAGCTTGTCTATCTCCGCCGCCGTCTCCTCGGAGCAGGCCAGGGAGGTGTCCCCGCCCAGGTACTGATTGGTGACGGTCTCCATGGCCACCATGTCGAAGTCGGGGCTCATGCCGTAGCGGGTCACCATGGCACGGGCCAGCTTGGTGGCCTGCTCGATGTCGTTGGATGCGCCGGTGGTCACGGAGCCGAAGATGACTTCCTCGGCGGCCCGGCCGCCGGTGAGGGTAGCGATCTTGTTCTCGATCTCCTCCCGGCTCATGAGGTACTTGTCCCCCTCCTCCACCTGCATGGTGTAGCCCAGGGCCCCGGAGGTGCGGGGGATGATGGTGATCTTCTGCACGGGCGCGGAATTGGTCTGCTTCGCCGCCACCAGGGCGTGGCCTATCTCGTGGTAGGCCACTACCCGCTTTTCCTTATCGGTGAGGATGGCGTTTTTCTTCTGGTATCCGGCGATGACCACCTCGATGCTTTCCTCCAGGTCCGCCTGGGTCACGAACCGCCGCCCGTCCCGGACGGCCCGGAGAGCCGCCTCGTTCACGATATTGGCAAGCTCCGCGCCGGAAGCGCCGGAGGCCATCCGGGCCACCTTTTCGTAGTCCACGTCCTCCGCCACCTTCACCTTTTTGGCGTGGACCTTCAATATGGCCTCCCGGCCCTTCAGGTCGGGAAGCTCCACCGGCACCCGCCGGTCGAAGCGGCCCGGCCGGGTCAGCGCCGGGTCCAGGGCCTCCGGTCGGTTCGTCGCCGCCAGGATGATGACCCCGTTGTTGGCCTCAAAGCCGTCCATTTCCGTGAGCAGCTGATTGAGGGTCTGCTCCCGCTCGTCGTTGCCGCCCACGGCCCCGGCGTTCCGCTTGCCGCCGATGGCGTCTATCTCGTCGATGAACACGATGCAGGGGGCCTTCTCCTTGGCCTGTTTGAACAGGTCACGGACCTTGGATGCGCCCATACCCACGAACATCTCCACGAACTCCGAGCCGGACATGGAGAAGAAGGGCACGTTGGACTCGCCCGCCACGGCCTTGGCCAGCATGGTCTTGCCGGTGCCCGGAGGGCCCACCAGCAGGAGGCCCTTGGGCATGGAAGCGCCTATCTCTTTATACTTATCCGGGTTTTGCAGATAGTCCACGATCTCCCGCAGATTGTCCTCGGCCTCGTCCACGCCCTCCACGTCGGAAAAGCGGATGCCGTCGGAGCTCTTCACATACACCTTGGCGTTGGACTTGCCCATGTTGAACATCAGGGAGTTGCCCCCCGCCCTGTCCATGAGCTTCTTGCTCATGAACTGGCCGATGCCGATGAACAGGACGATGGGCAGCACCCAGGAGAGGATGAAGGACAGCAGGGGGGACGCCTGCTCGATGATCTCGCTGGAGAAGGTGACGCCCGCGGCGTGGAGCCGCTCCACCAGGCCGGGGTCCTCCATGGGGCCGGTCTTGTATATCTGGGTCATGTCCCTGTCGGTGAAGAGGATCTGGTTGTTCTCTATCTCCACCTCGCCCAGCTCGCCCTTTTCCGTCATGGTCATAAAGGTGCCGTAGTCCACCTCTTTGATCTGCCGCCGGGCCATCCAGGGCATGAACAGCAGGTTGAACAGCACCAGCACCAGCGCCACGATGCCGTAATAGAATAGCAGCGGTTTTTTCGGTTTTTTCACTTCGTTCATCATTGGTTGCCTCCCGTATCATCTATTATAAATCAAAATATTATTGCCGCGGGCTCACTCATCCATGGCCGTTTTGATCTTTCTGGACAGCCGGATGAATTCCCAGACGTCCTCCGGGCCCACCCGCTCCAGCAGCAGCTCCGTCCGGTCCAGAGCCTGCTGCCGGGTCTTCTGTATCCAGGCCCGGCCCAGCTGGGTGAGCTTCACCACCGTTTTCCGGGCGTCCTCCGTGGACGGCTCCCGCCGGATGAAGCCGGTCTTTTCCATCTTGTTTAAGATAACGGCGATGCGGGCCGTGCTCACGTTCATCTCCTTGGCGATATCCCCGGCATGCACGGTGCCGTCCGCCCCGCTCAGGTAGCCCAGCACGAAGCCCGTGCCCTTGTGCAGCTCGTCCAGCCGTGTGAACAGGTCCCGGGGCACGCAGGTGTGCAGCTGGTCCAGTATCGCCGCGGCATCCTCGCGCTTTGTCATTTTCGCGTATTCCCCCCTTCGGCGAGCCCGCCCGTGGTATGATTTGCTAATGTCGTTAGTATAATAACGCCTCCGCCCGGTCCGGTCAATACCTCCGCCGCGTATTTTACAAACGGTTCACAGTTTTGCCTATCAGACGGAGAAAACGGCGGA
>CANRNA010000192.1 GCA_947631805.1 uncultured Oscillospiraceae bacterium
CACGCCTCGTTGAGCATGATGGAGTCGATGGCCCCGTCCCGGATGCGGAAGCACTTGATGTCCTGGCCGCCGATGTCCAGGATGAAGTCCACGTCCGGCCGGAAATACTTGGCCGCCGTGTAGTGGGCGATGGTCTCCACCACGCCCTCGTCCACGTGGAAGGCGTGGCGTATCAGGTCCTCCCCGTAACCGGTCACGGAGCTGCCGCAGATGGTGACGCGGTCCCCGCACAGCCCATACAAGGCCTCCAGCTGCCCCTTCACCAGGGACACCGGGTCCCCCCGGTTGGAGCTGTAGAAGCTCCAGAGGATGGATTTGTCCTCCCCCAGCAGCACCAGCTTGGTGGTGGTGCTGCCGCAGTCTATGCCCAGCCACGCCCGGCCCGCATACGCCCCGATGTCCCGCCGGGGCACGGACGCCTCTTCGTGGCGGCGGCGGAAGGCCTCATACTCCGCCTCGTCGGCGAAAAGCGGCGGCAGCCGGTCCGTCTGCCCGGCCTCGTGGTGGGCGCTGTCCTCTATTTTGCCGATGAGCTCGTCCCAGGCGATGGTGTCCCGCTCCCCGGCGTTCATGGCCGCGCCCATGGCCACGGCGTACAGGGCATAGTCCGGGAACACCGCCGTCTCGTCCGTCAGCCTCATGGTCTCGCAAAACCGTTTCCGCAGGCCCTTGCAGTAGTGCAGCGGCCCCCCCAGAAACAGCACCTTGCCCCGGATGCGCCGCCCCTGGATGAGCCCTGCCAAGGTCTGGTTCACCACCGCCTGGAAGATGCTGGCGGCGATGTCCGCCTTGCTGGCTCCCTGGTTCAAAAGGGGCTGGATGTCCGTCTTGGCGAACACGCCGCACCGGGACGCGATAGGATACAGCCGCTCGGCCCGGAGGCTGGCGGCGTCCATCTCGTCCACGGTCATGTCCAGCAGCACGGCCATCTGGTCGATGAAGGCCCCGGTGCCCCCGGCGCAGGTGCCGTTCATGCGCTCGTCCAGGCCGCCCGCGAAGAAGATGACCTTGGCGTCCTCGCCTCCCAGCTCGATGACCGCGCCCGTGTCCGGAGCCAGGCGGGTGACCACCTCCTTGGTGGCGTACACCTCCTGGACGAAGCGCAGCCCCGCCGCTTCCGCCATGCCCATACCGGCGGAGCCGGACACGATGACGCTCACCCGCTCCACCGGCTGCTCGGCCGCCATGGCCCGGAGCATCTCCAGGGTGGTCTGCCGCACCCGGGACAGGTGCCGCTGATATTTTTGATAGACGACATCGTCCCCATCCATCAGCACTACCTTTGCCGTGGTGGAGCCGATATCAATGCCCAGCTTCATTGTCTTGCTCTTCAAACCCATCTGTTCTCTCTGTTTCTCTGTTTCCTTTTTATCCTCCGCCGGTCGCGGCCCCGGCAAAGAAGCGCGCCGAGCCCGTCGATATCACTTGGCGTGGGCCTCCAAATAGGTCATTATATTCCTCTCCATCCGGGCAAAGCACCCCCGGAGCAGCTCCCGCTCCTCCTCGCTCAGGCCGTCCAGAATGATCTCGGCAAACGCCCGCTGCCGCTCCCGTCCGGCCCTCACGACGGCGGTCGCCTTCGCCGTAAGGCGCAGATGGACCTGCCGCCTGTCGTTTTCTACCGGGAGCCTGACGATATAGCCCTGCCGCTCCAGGGAGCGCAGGGACACGGACACATGGGACTTTGCCAGGTGGCGGACGTCGGAGATGGCCGCGGCGGTGTCATATCTCGGGTTGTTGGCCAGAAAGAGCAGGATGTCGAACTCCGTCCGGTTGACCCCGTGCCGCTGGCACACAGGCTCTATGCAAAGAGCGTAGAGCGAGCGAAAGGACGGCTGGTTCTCCCACAGGTCCATCGGCGCCATCGGTCATCCTCCAATCGTTCTAAACAGAACAGTAATGCAAGCTATTATATGGTGCTGGGCCGTTTCTGTCAAGACACCTCCTGCGTAGTTTACAGCTTTTTCACAAATCCCGCGGGGCCGCGTCCGCGCCCTTGACTTTTTGGCGGCTTTCATTTAATCTTACAATACTATTCTATAATGGCAGCAAGATCTATGGAAGGGGGCTTTCGCCGTGGTGAGCATGACCCGTGCCGCCATCAAGTCGGCGCTGATACAGCTTCTCAACGAGCGTCCTTTGGCCCAAATCACAGTGAAGGACATCGTATCGCTGTGCGGCATCAACCGGAACACCTTTTACTACCACTATCAGGGCATTCCGGAGCTCCTCGCGGAGATAGTAAACGACGACGCGGAGGCCATTATCAAAAACTACCCCACCCTGGACAGCATGGAGCAGTGCCTGGAGACGATCGTCAGGACGGCCATGAGCAAGAAGCGGGCCATCCTGCATATCTATAACTCCGCCAGCCGGGACGTATACGAGCAGTACCTCTGGTCGAGCTGCGGCCGTGTGGTGGAGGTGTATATGAACACCGTGCTGAACGGGCAGCAGCTCCCGGAGGGCGACCGGAGCCTCATCCATCGCTATTACACCTGTATCGCCTTCGGCTGCATCTCCCATTGGCTGTCCTCCAATATGAGAGACGAGGTCCTGCCCGACCTGCACCGGATCACCGCGCTGCGCCAGGGCTCCCTGGAGGAAATGATAGAGCGCTCCCTCCGCGGGGAGTGATACGCTAAACCGAACAGAGCGAGCTCCATGCCTGTGTTCCGGGCATAGACCTGCTGCGCCGGAAAAAGCTCCTGTACGGCATCTCCTCCTGCTACGCCGAGCATTGGAAGCCCGCCGCCGAAGCCCTCTGGCGGGAGCGGAAGGAACAGGTCGGATAACGGAGTCCCCCTTGCGGGCGCCGCGCCAGAGATAGACACCCGACACAGATCATGGTATAATCAGTCAATGATCTGTTTTCAGGGAGGCCTTCCGATGCTCATCAAGCGCGACATGCTTTTCACCCCCGCCGACAAGAACCGCCCGCTGCACATCTGGCTGCCGGAGGGCTACGAGGATTCCTCGGAGCGCTACCCGGTCATGTACTTCTTTGACGGGCACAACCTTTTCCTGGACGAGGACGCCACATACGGCAAGAGCTGGGGGCTGCTCTCATTCCTGCAGAGCTGGGAAAAGCCCATCATCGTCGTGGGCATCGAGTGCGGCCACGAGGGCAACGAGCGGCTCTATGAGTACTGCCCGTACCACTTTCGCGGCAAGTTCTGGGGGGACCTGCTGGGCACCGGCGGGGCGACGATGGACTTCATGGCCCGGGAGCTGAAGCCCATGATAGACCGGGAATACCGGACCTATCCCTCCCGGGAGGCGACGGCCATCGGCGGCTCGTCCATGGGCGGGCTGATGAGCCTGTTCGCCGCGGTGAAGTACAACAGCGTCTATTCAAAGGCCGCCTGCGTCTCCAGCTCCATCTCGCCCTGCATGCCGAGCCTGCGGGAGGATATCCGGGCCGCCTCCATAGCGCCCGACACCCGCGTCTACCTCTCCTGGGGGACGAAGGAGGCCGGGGGCAAGCGCCCGAACAAGACCGGGGACTACGACACGCCCACCGCGAAAAACAACCTGGAGATAGCCCAAAGGCTGGAGGAAAAAGGCGCCGTGACCCGCGTCGTCTGCCAGCGGGGCGGAAGCCACTGCGAGGCGAGCTGGGAAGC
>CANRNA010000193.1 GCA_947631805.1 uncultured Oscillospiraceae bacterium
GGCTTGTGGTACACCCGCCGGAGCTTGGGCAGCTCCTGGCTTATGACGGCCTCCACGCCGGGGTTTTGCAGGCCCACGGCGTTGAGCATCCCCCCCGCGCACTCGGCGATGCGTGGCTGCTCGTTCCCGAACCGTGGCTCCCGGGTGGTCCCCTTGCAGGCGAAGGCCCCCAGGCAGTTGATGTCGTACAGCCGGGCGAACTCGTGGCCGTAGCCAAAGGTCCCGGAGGCGGGGATGACCGGGTTTTCCAGCTCTATCCCGCACAGGGTCACCCGCGTGTCTGCCACAGGACCTCCTCCTTTCTCAGCACCGGACCGTCGGCACAGATGCGCTTGGGCCCCGACGCCGTCTGGACGGTGCAGCCCATGCAGGCCCCGAACCCGCAGCCCATCCGGGCCTCGAAGCTCAGCTCCCCCGGCCCGGCCGCCCGCTCCCACACCGCCCGGAGCATCCTCTCCGGGCCGCAGGCGTAGTAAAAGCTGTGATCTGTCGGCAGCGCGTCGGTCACAAGGCCCTTCGTCCCATAGCTCCCGTCCACGGTCGTCACCGTCACGGCGCAGCCCAGGGCGCAAAACTGCTTTTCATAAAACACCTCGTCCTTTCGGCCGAAGCCCAGCACCGCCCGCACGTCCTTTCCCTGGGCCAGCAGGCGCTTTGCCAGCAGGTACAGAGGCGCCGCGCCGATGCCCCCGCCCACCAGCAGGGGCCTGGGCCCGGACCGGGTCAGGTCAAAGCCGTTTCCCAGGCCCGCGAGCATATCCAGCGCCGTCTCCGGCCCCATGGCCGCCAGCTTTTCCGTGCCCCTGCCCACCACTTTGTAAATAAGAGTGAGCCGGTCTTTTTCCGCGTCGCACACGGATATGGGGCGGCGCAGATAGCACCCCTCTATCCGTATATCCACGAACTGGCCCGGCGCCGTCACGTCCTCCGTGTCTCCGGCCAGGCGCATCCTGTACACGTCCCCCGTCAGGGGGGCGTTTTCCAATATCTCAAAGCGTCTTCGTTCCATATCCCCTCACGCGTCTATGGTGGAGATGGTCAGGGTGGTCTCCTCCAGCACGTCCAGCAGCACCCGCACCGTGTCCAGGCTGGTGAAGATGGTCACGTTGTTCTCCGTCGCCAGGCGGCGTATCTTCACCCCGTCGTTGGCCACGGACTCGGAGCCGATGTCCCTGGTGTTGATCACGTAGGCCAGGTGGCCCTGGCGGATGGCGTCCGGTATCTCCTCGCTGCCGTCGCTGATCTTGTGCAGCACGTGGGTGCGGATGCCGTTTTCCTTCAAAAACCGGGCCGTGCCCGGGGTGGCCTCGATGTTGAAGCCCAGGTTGTAAAACCGCCGGATGAGAGGCAGGGCCTCCTCCCGGTCCTTCCTGGCGATAGTGGCGAACACCGTGCCGTAATTTTGCAGCCTTGTCCCGGCGGCCTGGAGGGCCTTATACAGGGCCCTTGTCAGCTTGTCGTCGTAGCCGATGGCCTCGCCCGTGGACTTCATCTCCGGGGACAGATAGGCGTCCAGACCCTTTATCTTGTTGAACGAGAACACGGGCACCTTCACATAGTAGCGCTCCCGCTCCGCCGGATAGAGGTCGAATATCCCCTGCTCCTTCAAGCTCCTGCCCAATATCACCTCCGTGGCGATGTCCGCCAGGGAGTAGCCCGTGGCCTTGGACAGAAACGGCACGGTCCGGCTGGACCGGGGATTGACCTCGATGATATACACGTCGTCGTTTTTGTCCACGATGAACTGGATGTTGTACAGGCCCACGATGCCGATGCCCAGCCCCAGCTTTTTGGCGTACTGGAGGATGACCCCTTTCACCCGGTCGGAGATGGAGAAGGTGGGATAGATGCTGATGGAGTCCCCGGAGTGGATGCCCGTGCGCTCCACCAGCTCCATGATGCCCGGCACGAACACGTCCCGACCGTCGCATATCGCGTCCACCTCTACCTCCTTGCCCTGGATGTACTTGTCCACCAGCACGGGCTTGTCCGCGTCTATCTCCACGGCGGTCTTCAGGTAATGGCGCAGCTGCTCCTCGTTGGCCACGATCTGCATGGCCCTGCCTCCCAGCACGAAGCTGGGCCGCACCAGCACCGGATAGCCTATCCGGGCGGCGGCCGCCACACCGTCGTCGATATTGGTCACCGCCTGGCCGGGGGGCTGGGGGATGCCCAGCCGCTCCAGGACCTTTTCAAAGCTGTCCCGGTTCTCCGCCCGCTCGATGGCGGCGCAGTCCGTGCCGATGATGCGCACCCCCCGCTCCATCAGAGGCTGGGCCAGGTTGATGGCCGTCTGGCCCCCCAGGGAGGCGATGACCCCCTCCGGCTGCTCAAAGTCGATGATGGCCATGGCGTCCTCCGGGGTGAGGGGCTCAAAATAGAGCTTGTCCGCGGTGGTATAGTCGGTGGACACGGTCTCGGGGTTGTTGTTGATGATAATGGCCTCGTAGCCCGCCTTTTTGATGGTCTGGACCGCGTGGACGGTGGAGTAGTCGAACTCCACCCCCTGGCCGATGCGGATGGGCCCCGCCCCCAGCACCACGATCTTCTTTTTGTCCGTGCGCCGGGAGGCGTTCTCCCCGGTGTAGGAGGAGTAGAGATAGGCGATATACTTGCCCGTGTGGAGGGTGTCCACCATCCGGAACACCGGCAGGATGCCCCTGCTCCGGCGCTTCTGGTACACCTCCACCTCCGTCAGGTTCCACAGGGAGGCGATGTACTTGTCGGAAAAGCCCATGACCTTGGCCCTTCGCAGCGTGTCCACGTCGTTGACATGGGCGGAGAGCTCCCGCTCCATGGCCACGATCTTCTCCAGAGAGCGCAGGAACAGCTCCGTTATCATGGTGGCCCGGTGGAGGGTGTCCACGTCCGTCCCCCGGCGCAGCAGCTCCGTCACGGCATAGATGCCGTCGTCCTTGAACTGGCCCACGTAATCCAGCAGGGCCCGGTCGTCCATATCGTCGAATTTCCCCATCCGGAAGTGGCACACCCCGGTCTCCAGGGAGCGGACAGACTTGAGGAAGCACTCCTCCAGACTGGAGCCGATGCCCATCACCTCGCCGGTGGCCTTCATCTGGGTGCCCAGGGTGTTGGGCGCGTCGGCGAATTTGTCGAAGGGGAAGCGGGGGAACTTCGCCACGATGTAATCCAGGCTGGGCTCTATGGCGGCGGTGCCGCCCGCCACCGGTATCTCCTCCAGGGCCATGCCCATGGCGATCTTGGCGGTGACCCGGGCAATGGGATAGCCGCTGGCCTTGCTGGCCAGGGCGGAGGAACGGCTGACCCGGGGATTGACCTCGATGAGGAAGTACTCGCTGGAATTGGGATTTAAGGCGAACTGGACGTTGCACCCGCCCTCTATCTTCAGCTCCCGGATGATCTTGATGGCGCTGTCGTTGAGCATCTTCAGGTCGTGGTCGCTCAGGGACAGTATGGGCGCCACCACGATGGAGTCGCCGGTATGCACCCCCACCGGGTCCACGTTCTCCATGCCGCATATCGTGATGGTGTGGTCATAGCAGTCCCGCATCACCTCGAACTCTATCTCCTTGTAGCCCCGGACGCTCTTTTCCACCAGCACCTGGTGCACCGGGGAGAGCTTAAAGGCGTTCAGGCCGAT
>CANRNA010000194.1 GCA_947631805.1 uncultured Oscillospiraceae bacterium
GCTATCTTCTGGTACATCTGCTCGTTTGTGGCCTCGCCCCGGTATATCTGGTGGAACAGCTCCCCGTCCTTGATGAAGATGACCCGCCCGGCGTGGCTGGCCGCCTTGACGGAGTGGGTCACCATCAAAATGGTCTGCCCCTCCCGGTTCAGGTCGGCGAACAGCTCCAGCAGCCCGTCGGAGGACTTGGAGTCCAGGGCCCCGGTGGGCTCGTCCGCCAGCAGCAGCTTAGGGTCCGTGATGACCGCCCGGGCCACCGCCGCGCGCTGCTTCTGGCCTCCGGAGACCTCGTAGGGGTACTTGGTCAGTATCTCCGTCAGGCCCATCCGCTGGGCCAGGGGCTGGAGGCGCTTGCTCATGTCCACATAGTTCATCCCCGCCAGCACCAGGGGCAGGAAGATATTGTCCCGGAGGTTGAAGGTGTCCAGCAGGTTGAAGTCCTGAAACACGAACCCCAGGCTGTCCCGCCGGAAGGCGGCCAGCTCGTCCTCCTGGATGTCGGCCAGGTCCTGCCCCTCCAGGCGCACCTTGCCGCTGGTGGGCTTGTCGAAGGCCGCCAGCATGTTCAGCAGGGTGGTCTTGCCGGAGCCGGACTCCCCCATGATGGCCACGTACTCCCCCTTTTCCACGGAGAAGGACACGTTGGCCAGGGCCTTTACCTGGTTGCCGCCAAAGCGGCCGGTATAGATCTTTCCCAGGTTTTCCACTTGAAGAATCGTCATATCCATGACCTCCTTTGCGGCCCCATTATAACAGCGCCTCCGGGCGGCCGAAATCGAATCAGGTGACATTTCGGCCCCCGGAGGTGACAGTTTTGTCACATCGCGGCTATGCGCTTTTTCACTCCACGCCCAGCTCGTCCGTGTGCAAGTCCAGGCAGAACACGCTGCCCCGTCCCGGCTCCGACTCGGCCCACAGCCGGTGGCGGAGCATATCCGCCGCCTGGCGGCACAGATACAGCCCCAGGCCCGTGGCGGTCTTGTCGGCCCGGCCGTTGTAGCCGGTGAAGCCCTTTTCAAACACCCGGGGCAGGTCCGCCGGGTCGATGCCGATGCCGGTGTCCGCTATGCGCAGCACCTTTCCCGCCGTCACGGTGATGGTCACGCCCCCGGCGGCGGTGTACTTCACCGCGTTGTCCAGCAGCTGCTCCAGGATGAACGCCAGCCACTTCTCGTCGGTGAGCACCCGCTCCTGCGTGCCCTCATAGCGCAGGGTGAGCCGCTTGCTCACGAACTGGGGGGCGTACTTGCGCACCGCCTGGCGGATGACGCCGTCCAGGTCCACGGCGCGTATCACCAGGTCGCTGGCCCCCTCCCCCAGCCGCAGATAGTTCAGGGCCATCTGGGCGTACTGGCCGATGCGGAAGAGCTCCGTCCCCAGAGCCCTGTGCTCCGGGGTGTCCTCCCCCTGCAGCGTCATCTGCATCACGGCGATGGGGGTCTTTATCTGGTGGACCCAGGCGGCGTACCAGTCCAGATGCTCCCGGCGGGAGCGCTCCGTGTCGCTGACCAGCTGGTCGTAGACCTCCCCCATCCGCTCCGCCATGGCCCGGAAATCCGCCTCCGCCGGTGTGGCGGCCGGGGGCAGCTCCCCCGCCGTGACCGGGAGGTTTTTCAGCGCCGCCCGCCGCTCCAGGCAGGCGGTGCGAAAGCGCGGATATCCCCCGGCCAGAAGCGCCGTCCCCGCCAGCAGGCACAGCCCGGCGGCGTAGAGCATCGCCTCCGTCTCCACCCCGTACAGGTAAAACACCGTTCCCCCGATGGCGGCGAACAGGGCGCACACCGCCCCGCAGCGCCAGCGGCTTTTCAGGTAAGCGAGAAAAATGCCCTTGTGTTCCATCTCTCACCCCACGATGTAGCCCACGCCCACACGGGTGACGATGAACTCCCGCAGCCCCGCGTCCTCCAGCTTTTTGCGCAGGCGGGTCACGTTCACGGTGAGGGTGTTCTCCTCCACGTAGGAGTCCATCTGCCACAGCCTGGTCATGAGGGTGTCCCGGCTGACCACCTTGCCCTTGTTCTCCATCAGGGTCTGCAAAATGCGAAATTCGTTTTTCGTCAGCTCCACCCGCCTGCCCTCAAAGGTCAGGCTGGCGTCGTTCAGATTCAGCACCGCCCCCCGGTGCTCCAGGATGGGGGCCTTTGCCCCCAGGTCGTAGGTCCGCCGGAGCACCGCCTGTATCTTGGCGGTCATGACCGACAGGTCCACGGGCTTGGGCAGAAAGTCGTCCCCGCCCATGGTCATGGCCATGATGATGTTCATGTTGTCCGAGGCGGAGGAGATGAACACCACCGGCACGCTGGACACCCGGCGTATCTCCCCGCACCAGTGGTAGCCGTTGAAAAAGGGCAGGCCGATGTCCAGCAGCACCAGATGGGGGTCGTAGGCGGCGAACTCCGCCATCACGTTCCGGAAATCCCGCACGCACCGGGCCTCCAGCCCCCAGGACTCGATCTGCTTTTTCATGGCCTCCGCCATGGCCCCGTCGTCCTCCACGATGAGTATTTTATACACGCGCCCGAACCCCCTCTCGCCGCGTCACTTCGTCCCCGTCACGAACACCCCGGCGCTCTCCCAGGGCGCGTCCGCGGGCAGATAGGCGGTGAAGCTCCCCTCGTTGGGAATGGCCTCGTATACCGTGTCCCCCGCCTGGACATACACCGCCGCATCCGCCGCCGTCTCCGGCAGGGAGCCGGTGAGCTTCCGGTATCCCTCCATGGTCCTGTCCGCCTCCTCGGCCTCCAGGGCGCTGTCCACGGCCGCCGCCCCGTCCAGCACCGCCCTGTCCCGCTCCGGGGAGGGGTACACCGCCGGGAACTGGACCAGGTAGGGCAGCGTCCGCTCGGCTATCTCCGCCACCACCAGGGTGGCCCCCCGCTGGGGGATGAGGTCAAGGCGGTAGTTGTTCAGCCGGGAGAAATACCCCTTCGCAAAGCTCTGGGCCATGTAGGGGTACAGGCTCCGGCCCGAGGAGTCCCGGAACATGACGAGGCTCCCCTCCCCGACCGGGTTTTCCGTCTCGATGGTGATGTCGTCCGCCGAGTGGAACCGCCCCAGGTGGGTAAAGGTGAAACCAGGGGTCCAGATATAGTCCGGCTCCCGGGCCGTCCCGGTGGGGTACAGCATCTCATACAGGTCCCCCCTGTGCTCCTCCCCCAGGGCGAAGGGCCCGGCAAAATACGTCGTCTCCCGGCCCGCGGCGGCCATGATGGTGTCTGCCGCCAGGGCCGCGCCCCGGCTGTGCCAGTGGCTGTCCAGGGCCCAGTACAGCTCCTCGTCCGTCTGGGTAAAGGCGTCATAAAGGTTTACATAATTAACCCCTTCCGCCGCCAGGGCCGCCTCCAGCCGCTCCCGGTTGCTCCCCTGGGCCACGGTGACCAAGGCCGGGGCGTGGTCGGGATAGAGGGTATACTTGCCGCAGGGCACGGTGAACAAAAACGCCGCCCCCTGGCTCTCGGCATACTCCTGCATCATGGCCAGCCCGTGGGCCGCGCACCATATCTGCCGGTCCGTGAGCTGCCCCGCGCCGGTGATATCCCCCACCGCCTCGCCGTAAAACAGCCACCCGTCCGGGCCGATGAGCACGTCGTCGCTGCCGGAGGTGTCAAACAC
>CANRNA010000195.1 GCA_947631805.1 uncultured Oscillospiraceae bacterium
CTGGGCGTGGGCTTTCACGACATGATGGCCCACCGGGCCTTCTGGCTGGCGGTGCGCACCCGCGTGCGGATATACAGGACGCCGGGCTATATGGACAAGGTCACGGTGCGCACCTGGCCCGGCGCCCACGGGCAGGTGAAATTCGACCGGTTTTACCGCCTGAGCATGGACGGGGAGACCCTGGCCGAGGGCCGCACCGAGTGGGCGGCCCAGAACGTGGACACGGGCAGGGTCATGAAGCCGGACGACTTCGGCTATCCCACGGATATGGAGCCCCTGCCCGAGCGGGTATGCGACGGCCCCTTCACCCGGTTTCGGGAAAAGCCCCTGGAGGAAAACCGCCTCTGCACCTATACGGTATGCTCCCGGGATATCGACACGGGCCGCCACATGAACAACGTGGCCTACGTGCGCATGCTCATGGGCACCTTCACCCTGGCGGAGATGGACCGGATGGACATCGCCGAGGTGGAGATCGCCTACAGCGCCGCCTGCCGGGAGGGGGAGGAGCTGACCGTGTACCGCCGCCGGGACGAGGAGGGCTGGCACTTCCTGGTCCAAAAGCCCGACGGGTCCGCCGCCGCCCAGATGGCCCTGCGGCTGCGGTGAGGCAAAAACAGGAGAGCGTTTCAAAATCTTTTACAGGAGGAAGATATCATGCCCGCAGGAAAAGCAAGAGAGTGCCGCTGCTTTCAGTCCCCGTCCCGGTATATGCAGGGGCCGGGGCTCATCCAGCGCCTGCCGAAGTTCGCCGCGAACTTCGGCCCCGCGGCGCTGCTCATCATCGACCCGTTTTTCTACAAGGACTTCTCCGTCCGGGTGCCTGAGCTGTTCCGTCAGGCGGGGATGAGGGCCTACGCGGTGGAGTTCGGAGGGTTCGCGGGCAGGGAGGAGCTGGACCGGCTCGTGGAATATGTGAAGACCCTGCCGGAGATACCCGACACCTTCATCGGCATGGGCGGCGGCCAGGCCATGGACATCAACAAGGCCGTGGCGGCCACCTATCGGAAAAACTGGATCAGCTTCGCCACGGCCCTGACCACCGACGCGCCCACCTTCACCCACACCATCATCAACCACCCCGGCGCCCAGAACGAGCTGATGTTCCACTACAAAAACCCCGACTACGTGGTGGTGGACACGGATATCACCATCCAGAGTCCCCCGTGGATGCTGGTGTCCGGCATCGGGGACGCCCTGGCCACCTATATCGAGGCCCAGGCCTCTGCGGCCAACAACAACGTGTGCAACTCCGGCCTGGACGACTATAAGCCCACCATGCTGGGCATGGCGGCGGCAAAGCTGAGCTATGACATACTGCTGCGGGACGGGGTGGCCGCCATGCGGGCGGCCAGAGCCCATCTGCGCACTCCGGCCTATGAAAACGTGGTGGAGGCCACGACGCTGCTGTCCGGCGTGGGCTGCGAGAACACAGGGGTCTCCATCGCCCACGGCCTGCAGGCGGGCTTCGGCGTGCTGCCGAAGCACCTCCCCCACGGCACCGGCGTGGGCTACTGTGTGCTGGTGCAGCTCATCGTCCAGAACGACGAGCGCTTCGGGGAGATATTCGCCTTCAACAAGGCGGTGGGCCTGCCTGTGTGCACGGCGGACCTGGGAGTGCCCGCCCAGCAGCGGGACGAGCTCATGGAGAAGCTGGTGGACAGCGTGTACGGCAAGCGCTGGAACGTGACGAACGTGCCCTTCTTCTTTGAAAAGAGCACCCTTCTGGACGCCATCAAGTACTTAGACGAATACGCCGCGGAAAAGAAATAATACAAAGAGAAATATAATCCACGCCCGGAAGGAGGTCCCTTCCGGGCGTGGATCTTAATGCTATCTTTATGCCTCCGCCGGAATGCTAACACACATTTCATGGCTTTTGTGGCACAATGGGGCTGTCGAAAGGAGGGGACAGCCATGGGACGGGTCGAGCGGCATCTATCCACATCCCGCATCATAAGCATCGGGTTCACGGCGCTCATCCTGCTGGGCACGCTCCTGCTCGCGCTCCCCGTCTCCACCCGGGACGGAGAGGGCGCTTGCTTTTCCGATGCGCTGTTCACGTCCGTCTCCGCCGTGTGCGTCACCGGCCTGGTGGTGCGGGACACGGCCTCCTATTGGAGCGGCTTCGGGCAGGCCGTACTGCTGGTGCTCATCCAGATAGGCGGCATGGGGGTGGTGACGGCGGTGGTGGCCCTGTTCGCCCTGACAGGCAGGCGCGTCAGCTTAAAGCAGCGCGCCGCCGTCCAGGAGGCCCTCTCCGCCCACGCCGCCAGCGGCATCGTCCGGCTGGCAGGGAGCATTATCTGCGCCGCCCTCGTCATAGAGCTGACAGGCGCGGCCGTCATGGCGCCGGTGTTCTGCGGCCGGTACGGGCTGAGGGCGGGGCTGTGGTACAGCCTCTTCCACGCCGTCTCCGCCTTTTGCAATGCGGGGTTCGACCTGATGGGCCGGGAGGGGGAATTTTCCTCCCTGACCGCTTTTGCCGCCCAGCCAGTCGTAAATCTCACCATCATGGGGCTGATCGTGACAGGCGGCATCGGGTTTCTCACATGGGAGGACGTGCGCAGGCACAGGGGCCATCTTCGGCGGTACAGCATGCAGAGCAAGGTGATATTGGCCGTCACCGGGCTTTTGATAGGGCTCTCCGCCCTGTACTTTTTCTCTCTTGAGTTTACCGACCTCCCGCTGGGAGAGCGTGTACTGCTGAGTCTGTTCCAGGCGGTCACCCCCCGGACGGCGGGCTTCAATACGGCGGACCAGGCCGCCCTGAGCGGCACGGGCCGGGCCCTCACCATTGCGCTGATGCTCACAGGCGGCGCGCCGGGCTCCACCGCCGGGGGGATGAAAGTCACCACCCTGGGGCTGCTGGCCGCCACCGCCTGGGCGGTGTTCCACAGGCGGGAGCACACCTGCCTTTTCGGCCGCCGGGCGGAGGACGGGGCGGTGCGCGCAGCCGCCACGGTGATGACCATGTATCTGACCCTGTTTCTTCTGGGCGGGGCGGTCATCAGCCGGGCGGAGGGGCTGGACCTGGAGACGTGCCTTTTCGAGACGGCTTCGGCCATCGGCACGGTGGGCCTGTCCCTGGGCATCACGCCGGGCCTGGGGGCTCTCAGCCGTGGAATCCTTATTTTTCTCATGTTTTTTGGCCGGGTAGGGGGGCTGACGCTGATATTTGCCGCCCTCTCCGGCCAGGGGCGGGAGAGACTTCTCCCGGTGGAAAAGCTGACGATCGGATAGGAGGTATCGTGGATGAGATCGGTATTGTTGATAGGCTTGGGCCGTTTTGGCTCTCACATTGCGGAAAAGCTCTGGGAGATGCACTGCCAGGTGCTGGCCGTGGACAGCAGCGAGGAGCGGGTGAGCGCCGTGCTCCCCCAGGTGACGGCGGCCCAGATAGGCGACAGCACCAGCCGGAGCTTCCTGGCATCCCTAGGGGTGGCCAGCTTCGACGTGTGCATCGTGGCCATCGGGGACAACTTCCAAAACTCCCTGGAGACGGCCGCCATGCTGAAGGACCTGGGGGCGAAGAAGGTCATCGCCCGGGCGGCCAGCGAGATGCAGGAGAAGTTTTTGCTCCGCAACGGGGCGGACGAGGTGGTCTACCC
>CANRNA010000196.1 GCA_947631805.1 uncultured Oscillospiraceae bacterium
GCTCACAAAAAAGACGGTATGGCCGCGGCCATACCGTCTTTGCATCTGTATTCATATTGCAGAGGGCGCGGCGTCGTTGAGCAGAAGGTGCTCGGTCACCATGTCGTAATACAGCTCCACGCCCCGGCCGGTGATCTCGCACACCCGCATCACCTCCGCAAGCCCCGGATCGTCGCTGTACTTTTCCAGGGCGTTTGGCATGGCGCGCAGCCGCTCCGGCCGGAAGGCGCGGGTGCTGCTGCCCTCGAACACAGCGGTGTAGAGGATACCGGCCTCCACCAGGTCCTGGAAGATGTGGCTGCCATAACTGAGCTCGGGCATATAGCCCGCCTGGCGCTCGGAGGTCTCGAAGATAGCGTCGAACTGGCTGATGTCCGCAAAGGTGGAGGGGACCCCCAGTTCCGGGGAGGAGGTGCATATCCGGCCGGGGGTGATGAGCAGAAGGCGCTTGTCCTGGCCCCGGAAATGCCAGTTGACGGCGGACAGGGCGTTTTTCACCCGGTACTTGTCCCGGTAGGGCATCCGGTAATAGGCCAGAGCGTCGATGTACACGATCACATCCACGGGAAACTGCCGGGAAAAGCCCATGGACACCCCCTCGGTCTCCAGCAGCACCCCGGACCGGTCCGGGAGCTCCGGCATGGTCACGGCTTCCCCCTCGCTGGTGCGCTGGAGGGGGCGGCACTGGAGCAGGCCGATGGTGTACCGGCCCTCGGGGGCGGTGTTGATGGTGTACTCGATGTCCACCGGGTAGTCGTATGTCTCCTGGAGCAGGCGGAGAATGCCCCGCAGGTCGGCCATGAGGGCGTCGTTTTTCACCAGCCCGTCGCAGGACACATAGTAGACCTCCCGGCTGTCCCCCCGCTCCCGGAAGTCCCGCTCCGCGTCCCAGTCCCGGGAGTAGAGCAGGGCCGTCTGGCGGGCGGGCAGGGCCCGGCGCACCCGGTCGTAGTCCAGACTGCGGAGAGGCGGCTGCCCGCCGGACACCACGTCGATGAGCCGCTGGGAATACTGGTGCCTGTCGGCGGAGGAGGCGACCAGCACCTTGGTGGGGGCGTCCAGGCTCACCATCCGGGGATAGGAGCCGGTGCGCCGGTCCACCGCCGCGGTGCCAAGACCCGCCACCAGCCGGAGCATACCCTCCTCCGGGTGCTCCACCCCCAGCCGGTAGGGGCTGATGGAGTAGCCCACCCCGGCGGCGCAGGGCATGAAGAAGCCCTCGTACCGGGAGCCGGACACCCGCTGGATGAGCAGGCCCATCTGCTCGTCCAGCTTTTCCAGGCCCCGGCGCTTGCGGTAATCCAGGGCGGACATGCTCACCGTGCTGGCATACACGGTGCGCACCGCCTGCTCGAAGCACACCAGCCGCTCCTCCAGCGTTCCTTCACCTCCGCAGAAGACGGATTCATACTTCCCGGCGAAGGCGTTGCCGAAGCCGTCCTCCAAAATGGAGCTGGAGCGGACGATGATGGGGTCGTTGCCGTAGTATTCCAGCAGGGTGCGGAAGGCCGCCTCGATATGGGGGGAGAAGCGGCCGCTCATGAGCATTTCCGCGAAGGGACCGGCCAGGGAGAAATAGCCCTCCTCCGTCTTCTGGCGGAGCTTCATGTCCCAGAAGCCGTTGTCCACGATGTAGGCGTAAAATACGTCCGAGCCCACATAAAAGGAGTCGTGGGGCTCGATGCGCTGGAAGAGGTCAGGCCGGAGGCTCTCGATGAGCTTGCGGGCCAGGAGCATGCCGCACGCCTTGCCGCCGATGAGGCCGGTGCCCACCATGCGGGCGTGGATGTCGAAATAGTCCTGGGGGCGGAAGTAGCGCTTGATGAGCTCTCGCAGACGGGCGTCCCTGGTGAGCATGATGTCGCATATCCGGCTGCACTCCGCCGACACGTCCAGACCGCTGGCGTGCTTGAGCTTCGTCAGCTGGAAAAACCGCTCCCAGCTGTCCATGTTCTGGTCCTGGGTCTGCTGGGCGGCGGCGTTCATCTGGCTGTAAAAGCGGCTGATGTCCACCCCCTCGGTGAGCAGGCGGAACCGGCCGTCCGCCGGGCGGTAGCCGTGGGGGGAGAACATGGTCTGGGAGTAGCGGTTCCACACCTTCACCGGCCGGATGAACAGCTCGTCCCCGCCGGGGAACACGTCCAGGAACAGCTGGGTGGTGTCCCGTATCTGGGCGATGGCGTCAAAGGAGTGGCGGCCCCGGATGACCGGGAAGAAGGCCACCGTGTCCAGGCTGAACAGGTACGGGCATGTCAGGTGGAAGAAGTTGCCCATCATCAGGTCCGTGGCCCAGGCCTCCTCCAGCTCGGACAGGCAGTCGAAGACGTAAAAGGCGTCCCGGCCCTCTTTTTCGATGAGATCGTGGATATCGGTGGTGAAGGTCTCGAACCGGTGGCTCAGCTCCACGGGGATGATGCGCACCCCCTCCATGGGGGGCAGGATGGGGCTGTGCCCGGCGAAGCGGACATATATCATCTCCCGCCCGTCCCGGACCACCTGGGCCGCGAACGCCCCGGCCAGCACCCGGAACTGGCTCAGGTCCGACACCTGCCAGACCACGTTGTCGCCCATGCGGATATAGTCCAGCGCCTCGTCCATGGCGGGGATGCCGGAGCGGACCTTTTCAAACGCTGCCATTTTCACGCCCCCTTTTGAAAAAGTATAGCATACCGGCCCGGAAAATGCCATAGCGGGCGGGAAAGTTGACAGAAGGGCCGCCGTTTGCTATGATGCGATAAACGAGCGGCGCACAGGGAGGGAACGAGATGGAAAAGCGGGGGAAAAGCAGGCGCTGGCCGGTGCTGGCGGCGCTGGGGGCGGTCATATTGCTCGCCGGGGCGGTCTTCTGGCTGCGGGAGCCGAGGGGCCGGGACCTGGGAACGGTCCTGTTCGGGGCGGCCACGCTGGCGGACTGGGACGGCACGGCGGTATTTTTGGGCGACAGCATCACGGACCTGTGCGACCTGGACGTGTACTATCCCGGCCTGAACGCCGTCAATTCCGGCATATCCGGCGACACCACCGACGGGATGCTGGACCGGCTGGAGGACTGGGTCTTTGCCTACGAGCCGGACATCGTGGTGGTGGAGGGCGGGATAAACGACCTGTTTCTGGGGGTAGAGGAGGACAAGATCGTGGAAAACCTCCTTGCCATCGCGGCGGCGGTCCATGAGCGGGCGCCGGACGCGGCGGTCATCGTCCAGTCCATCTACCCGGTGGCCGACAGCCCGGAGGGCTATCTGAACAGCGCCGTGCGGCGCATCAACGCCCGGCTGGAGGACATGGCGGCGCAGTATGGCTACCGGTTCGCCGACGTGTACCAGGCCCTGCGGACGGAGGAGGGCGCGCTCACAGAGCGCTACTCCTGGGATGGGCTCCATCCCAACGACGCGGGCTACAGGGCCGCGGCCCCGGTGCTGACGGCCGCTCTGGAGGAAATCACCGGCAAGGGCCTTCTGGGATAGGCGCAAAACAGAATACGGATATACCGCGGCTGGGGCGGGACCTTTTTAGGTCCCGCCCCAGCCGACAGTCTGTCAAAGAAGGAGCCGTTTTCAAAGAAGGAGAACGGCTCGTTTTTGCATAAAGGCGTGAAATAGCCAGAAG
>CANRNA010000197.1 GCA_947631805.1 uncultured Oscillospiraceae bacterium
ACGTCCTCCATGATGCGGATGGCCTTGTCGTAGGCCGCCTGCTTGGAGACCTTGTTGGTCATGGTGAAGCTCATGCTCCGCAGGGCCTCCGCCATCTGCCGCGCCTGGGCGTCATAGTCCGCCTCCAGCCCGGCGGCCAGCTCCTGTTCGTAGGAATCGGCCAGCTGCTCCATGGCGGAGAGGATATTGCCCCGTGTCAGGTCCAGGTCCACCAGCACGGCGGGGGTCACCTTGCCCACGTCGGACTTCCGGGCGGCGGCCCGCTCCAGCTTCGCCGTCTGCCGCTCCACCCGGCGCAGCTCCTTGGGGTTGTTCACCACGCCCTCGAAGTACCGGTGCAGGTTCTTCTCCATGGTGGTGCGGAAGGTGGTGGCTTTGGTGTTCTGGCGCAGGCTCAGCCGGTCGATGGAGCTGTCCACCAGCTGGCAGAGCCGTTTCGATCCGCTCTCGCAGGCGGCCTTGTCCAGCTTTTCCTGCCCGAACAGGGGCAGCGCCTGGCGCAACGCAGCGACGGTCTTCTCCTTGGCGGGGACCACCTGCTCGGCCCCATAGCGCAGGGCGGCGGCCAGGTCGGCCAGAAAGCCGTCCATGAACTGCTGGTTCAGATACGGCCCCACCAGGGCGTTGAGCTCATCCACGCTCTTGCCCTCCAGGGCGCTCCTGTCCCCATGGAGCGTGTAATAGCCCAGGCCGAAAAAGTCGGGCATGGTCCCGTCCAGAGCCTTTCGCAGCGCCGCCTGCACATCCTGCAGCGCCGCCGTGAGGGCCGCCCCGTCCTTTCCGTCATAGTCCTTCTCCGCCCGGACGAGGCTTTGCCGGAGGGCCGCGAAGGCGGCGTCGGTCTTTGGCAGCAGATAGGGGTCCCAGCTCTTATCCAGCTTTTCCTCCAGCGTCTTGAACTGGCCCTGCATGAGCTTCAGATCGTTTTCATGCACGTCCACCAGCAGCTGGTCGATGCCCAGCACGGCGGAGTCCGCGTAATCCCTGGCCAGGTGATAGGCGCTCTCCAGCTCGCTGCCCGCCCTGGCCATGGCCTTGAATCGGCCGAGATGCTCCTGCACCCGCGCCGCCGGGCAGCCGCTGGCCGTCATGGCCTCGGATATCTGCTTGAGCTTTTTTGCATAGTCGTGCCGGGCGTTTTTCCGGTTGGTGCGGCCGTTGAGGATGGTGGCCTCGGTCATCTGCTTGCCCACGCGCATGATAGGGTTGAGGGACGACAACGGGTCCTGGAATATCATGGTGATCAGGTTGCCCCGTATCTTCTCAAAATCCCGCTCGGTATACTTGAGCAGGTCGTCCCCCCGGTAGATGATCTCGCCGCCCTCCACGATGCTGTTACCCGCCAGGATGCCCAAAATGGCCTTGGCGGTGACGGACTTGCCAGAGCCGGACTCACCCACGATGCACAGTGTCTCCCCCTTTTCCAGGTCAAAGCTCACATCCCGGACAGCCTTGACGGTGCCCTCGTTGACCTTGAAGGAGATGCGCACATTTTTCACTTCCAGCGCTTTACTCATCTCTCACTCCTCCGTACCGCGCAGCGACGGGTTGAAGGCGTCGCGCAGCCCGTTGCCGAATATGTTGAAGCAGATGAGCAGGATGGAGATGAACGCCGCCGGGAAGAACACGCAGTGGGGATAGGTGGACAGGGACGCCTGGCCGTTGTTGAGCATGGTGCCCACGCTTGTCACGGCGCTGGACTGGAGGTTCACGATGCCCAGATAGGTCATGTTGGCCTCGGTGAAGATGACGCCGGGGATGCTGAGCACCGAGGTGGTGACGATAAAGCCCGCGGCGTTGGGCAGGATGTGGCGGAAGATGATCCGCCTGTCCCGGGCGCCCAGGGTCCGGGCCGCCAGCACGTATTCCTGGCCCTTGAAGCGGTAGAACTGGGCCCGGACGGTGGAGGACTCTCCTATCCAGTCGAAGAACACGAACGCGAAAAACAGCGTCACGATCACGCCCAGCTTTTTGGCGAAGTATATCTGGAACAGGCTCATAAACACCACCGTGGGCACCTCCCACAATATGTCCTTGACCCGCTCGAAGATAAGGTCGAACCAGCCCCCGTAGTACCCCTCCAGGGCCCCCACCACGATGCCGATGCCCAGGGAGATGGAGGACACCAGCACGCTCAGCACCAGGCTCAGCCGGGCACCCAGAGCCAGACGGGCGAAGATATCGTAGCCGTAGGAGTCCGCCCCGAACAGGAACGACGCCTCATAGCCGTGCTGGTATTTATACCACTGGGAGTACAGCACCCGGCACTGCACCTGGGCGCCGCCCATCTTGGAGATGGTGTACTGCTCCTCGCCGTTTTCGTCCCGCAGGAAGATATCCTGGAGCTGGCCGTTTTCGTCCCGGTCGGCCACGCCCTTGTTATTGGTCAGATACCAGCCGTTGGCGTTGCCCTTGTTGACCTGGTATTTTACCTTGCTGTCGTCGATGACGGGATAGAACATCTGTACGCCCTGCTCCTGCTCGTATGCCCGGGCGTCCTCATACTCCCTGGCCGTGAGCAGCACGTTGGCATAGCCCACCTTGGCGTAGGAATCGACGCGCAGGTCGTAAAAGGTGTTCTTCCGCCCCGCGTCCACCACCTTCTCGTAGGGATCGGACTGCTCCACGATGGCCCCGGGGATGGCGCTGTAGTAGTCGTAGGTCTGCTGGTTGACCGTCATATCGGTGCAGCCGTCCCAGAAGTTCAGCCCCAGCTTCACGCACAGGCCGTTTTTCGGCAGGGCGTAGCCGTAATAGCTGTCGTAATCGCTGCCGCTGTAAGGGGACACGATGGGCCCCAGCAGGGCGTATATGGCCAGGATGAGCAGCACGAAGGCGCATATCACGCTGCCCCGGTTCCTGGCGAAGCGGCCCATGGCATCCCTGAAATACCCCACAGGCTTTGTGTCCAATTTCTTGTCGTGGACCTTTTCGCTCCTCTGCACCACGGCAAAGCAGCTCTCGTCCATATCCATATAGGGGGCGAACTGCTCCGGCTTATAGCTCATTGGTCTTGCCTCCTCCCATACGGATGCGGGGGTCGATGAACCCGTAGCTCAGATCGAACAGCAGCCCCGCCACCAGGCCGATGGCCACATAGAACATGCTGATGGTCATGAACACGGCGTAATCCCGGCTGGTGATGGACAGCAGATAGGTCTTGCCGATGCCGGGGATGGCGAATATCTGCTCGATGATCATGGAGCCGGAGATGACGTATATCACGTCCGCCATGAACGACGGCAGCAGGGGCACCATGGAGTTGCGCAGGGCATGGCGCACCGTGGCCTGGCGGTAGGTCAGGCCCTTCGTCCGGGCCATGAGCATATAGTCCGTGGTGAGCGTCTCCGTCAGCTCCGCCCGCACCAGGCGCATGTCCCCCGCGATGGTGCCGAAGCTCAGGGCCAGGATGGGCATGACCGCGCTTTTGAACATGGTCATGGAGAAAAAGTCGTTGCCTGTGCTGAGCACCAGCGGGAACAGGTTCAGCTTGAAGCCCACATAGTATTGGAGCAAAAACGCGTACACGAAGGCGGGCACGGAGATGAAGAACATGATGAACACGTTGATCAGCTGGTCCTGCCACTT
>CANRNA010000198.1 GCA_947631805.1 uncultured Oscillospiraceae bacterium
CGGCATTAGCTCAGCTGGATAGAGCGTCTGGCTACGGACCAGAAGGCCGGGGGTTCGAATCCCTCATGCCGTGCCATCCGTAAAAACCCTGGAATGCCTGTGTTTCAAGCATTCCAGGGTTTTTCCCATCTCGGCGGAAAGCAAAAACCGGGCCGAAGAGGACACCTGAGTGCACTCCTGCTTCGAGCCAGATCCCTTGCAGCACAACACCTCCGCCGCCTTTAAAGACGAATTGTTTGCCGAGGCCACGATACATGCCATCCCTGGCGGGGCCGGAATGCCGGAGAAGAGTCTGCCGAACCGACAGCGGGAGGACGACGCCGCATGAGCAACGAACACCTGATCATTTTTAAAACAGACGACGGCGCCATATCACTGGACGTGCGCATGAGTGAGGACACCGTGTGGCTGTCTCTGGATCAGATGGCGGCGCTCTTTGACCGTGACAAGTCCACCGTATCCAGGCACATAAAAAATGTATTTGAAGAGGGCGAGCTGATCCGGGAGGCAGTTGTTGCAAAATTTGCAACAACTGCGGCTGACGGCAAGATCTATCAAGTCGATTACTACGATCTGGACGTGATCATTTCCGTGGGCTACCGGGTCAAATCCCTGCGGGGCACCCAGTTTCGCCAGTGGGCCACGAAGCGGCTGAACGAGTATATCCGCAAGGGCTTCACACTGGACGACGAACGCCTGAAAAACGGCGGCGGACGTTATTTCCGGGAACTGCTCCAGCGGGTCCGGGATATCCGCTCCAGCGAGCGGAACCTGTATCAGCAGGTCACGGACATCTACGCGACGGCCATTGACTATGACCCGCACGCCGAATTGACCCGGGAATTTTTTGCCACCGTGCAAAACAAAATGCACTATGCCGCCCACCAACACACCGCAGCGGAGGTCATATACCAAAGGGCGGACAGCAAAAAGCCTCTGGTGGGCATGACAAACTTCAAGGGAACCTATGTCACAAAGGGCGATGTGCGCATTGCAAAAAATTACCTCACAGAACAGGAGCTGCAGGTGCTCGGCCTTCTTGTGTCCCAGTTTCTGGACTACGCCGAGCTGCAGGCTCTGGAAGAGCACGCCATGACTATGCAAGACTGGGTAGATGAACTGGACCGGCAGCTTCTGGGCAACCGCCGCCCGCTCCTGGAGGGAAAGGGCACTGTCTCTCATAAGGATGCCATAGAAAAAGCGGAACGGGAGTTCGAGCTGTACCGCGCCCGTGAGATGAAGCAGCTGGAAAGCGATTTTGACCGGGCCGTCAAGGAGCTTGCAGACAAATAAGCGGCCGAAGCGGGCCCGCGGCCTGTCTTCTCCTTCCCATCGTGCAGTATTGCAAAGCAATACTATGAACCGGACACAAACAGGCACAGCCTGGCAGGAGACCTGCCAGGCTGTGCGGTTTTTTCTCTTATTTGCCCGCGTAATGGACGTGGAGCACGCTGTGGGCGCGGCTTTTCAGCTGCTTGTCCAGCACCTCGGAGGCGATGGGGTTGCTCTCGGAGCTCTTGATGAGGGCCATCCGGTCCGCGTCATACAGCCCGTCGGCCCGCTGGGCCTTGACGGCGCTCAGGCCATAAGGCTGGCCCGCGCCGCCCACGCAGCCGCCCTTGCAGGTCATGACCTCGATCAGATCGAAGTACTCCTCTCCCGCCTCGATGTCCTCCAGCAGCTTGCGCACGTTGGCCAGGCCGTGGACGATGGCGATGCGAAGGGGCCTGTCCCCCACGGGCAGCGTCACGGTCCGCACCGGGTCGGAGCCCCGCAGGCCGGAAAATTCCAGGGCCTGGAGGGTGTTCTTGCTCTTGTCGGCCACCACCCGCCGGGCCACAGCCTCCGCCACGCCGCCGGTGGTGCCGAAGATGGTGGCGGCGCCGGTGCCCATGCCGAAGGGCAGGTCGGGGGCCTCGCCCTCCAGCTCCGCGAAGCGGATGCCGGACTCCTTTATCATGTTGATGATCTCCTGGGTGGTGAGCACCAGGTCCACGTCCCGCCTGCCGTCGCGCTGGAACTCCGGCCGGGCGGCCTCGCCCTTCTTGGCGGTGCAGGGCATGATGGCGATGTGGTAGGTGGTCCTGCCGTCCTCCGCGTCCCGCTTGTCGTACTTATCCCGCAGCACCGCCGCGAACATCTGCATGGGGGACTTACAGGTGGATATATTCCGCAGGAACTGGGGCGCTTCCTTTTCCACATATTTGACCCACGCCGGGCAGCAGCTGGTGAACATGGGGAACGGACCGCCCTTTTTCAGCCGCTCCAGGAACTCGTCCGCCTCCTCCATGACCGTCAGGTCCGCGCCGAAGGTGGTGTCGTACACCTCGTCCGCGCCCATCATTTTCAGGGCGGAGACCAGGTTATTCAGGGCGTTGACGCCCGGCTCCAGGCCGAAGGCCTCCCCTATGGCCACCCGCACCGCCGGGGCTATCTGGAACACCACCCGCTTGTTGGGGTCGTGGAGGGCCCGCCAGGCCTTGCCTATCTCGTTGAAGATGGTGATGGCGCCGGTGGGGCAGGCGGCGGCGCACTGGCCGCAGCCGATGCAGTTGGTCTCCGACAGCTTCTTGTCGAAGGCCGGCATGACCTGCAGGTCGCTCCCCCGGTAGGCGAAGTTCAAAATGCCCATGCCCTGGAGCTCGTCGCACACCCGGATGCAGTCGCCGCACAGGATGCACTTGTTGGGGTCCCGGACGATGGACGGGGACGACAGGTCCCGCTCATACTGGGGGCGGGTGTCGTCAAAGCGAATGTGCCGCACGCCGAAGCGCAGGGCCAGCTCCTGTAGGCGGCAGTCGCCGCTCTTCTCGCAGGTGGTGCAGTCCCGGCAGTGGCTGGACAGCATCAGCTCCAGTATCATCCGCCGGTGCTTGAGAAGCCTGGCGGTATTGGTCCATATCTTCATCCCGTCCCGGGGCTCCATGGAGCAGGAGGCGTCTATCTTGCCCCGCTCGTCCTCCACCACGCACATCCTGCACGCGCCGTAGACGGACAGCTCGGAATAATAGCAGAAGGTGGGCATGTCGATGCCGGCCTTGCGGATGACGGCCAGAACGTTTTTCTCCCCGTCGAAGGGGACGCGCTGCCCGTCGATATACATGATGCCTTTCGCCATTTCTCAGCCCTCCTTCGCGGCGGTGATGGCCCCGAAGGGGCAGTTTTGCACGCAAGCGCCGCAGTTGACACATTTTTCCGGGTCGATGGTATGGGGCTGCTTCACCGTCCCGGAGATGGCCTCCATGGGGCAGTTCTTCCGGCATTTGCCGCAGCCCTTGCATTTTTCCGCGTCTATGACGGGGTGGGGCTTTTCCCTGTTGCATATCGGGCAGTGGTGGTCCACCACGTGGCGCAGATACTCGTCCCGGAAATATTTCAGGGTGCTCTGCACCGGCTTGCAGGCGCTCTGGCCCAGGCCGCACAGGGCCGTGTTAGTGATGGTGTCCGCCAGCTCCTCCAGCAGGTCCAGATCCTCCAGGGTCCCCTTGTTGGCCACGATGCGGTTGAGTATCTCCAGCATCCGCTTGGTGCCCTCCCGGCAGGGGACGCACTTGCCGCAGGATTCCTTCTGGGTGAACTCCATGAA
>CANRNA010000199.1 GCA_947631805.1 uncultured Oscillospiraceae bacterium
CAGGAGACGACAAGTCCCGACGCGGTCCCGGCGGAGACGATAACATCCCCTGAGGGAGAGGCGGCGCCTGTCCCCGCCCTTGGGGAGGAGACCGTGCCACCGGAGACGGCGGAGCCCGGCGACGGGGCGCTTTCGCAGGAGGAGCAGCCCTCCGAGCCCCAGCCGACAGAGCCGGAGGTCCTGACGGAGGAGGAGCCGGAGACGGCTTTGACGGACCAGGCGGAGCCGACGGCGGAGGACGTTCCCCAGACGGTGTCCTCCGGCACCTGCGGGGACAGCGTGCGCTGGCAGCTGGAGGGCGGCATACTGACCATCTCCGGCAGCGGGGCCATGCGGGACTATATGGGCCGGGGGGATTTCGCCCCCTGGTACGGCCAGTACATAACCAGCGCCGTCATCCAGGAGGGCGTCACCACCATCGGGCGGCAGGCCTTTTATGAGTGTGCCGCGCTGAAGAGCGTGACCATCGCCTCCACGGTGACGGCCATCAATGGGGAGGCATTCGAGGCCTGCATCCAGCTGTCCTCGGTGACGTTTCCCAGCGGCCTGCAGACCATCGGACCCAGGGCCTTCTACGAATGCCCGGCCCTTAGGAGCGTCTCCATGCCCGACAGCGTGACTACCATGGAGGAGAGCGCCTTTTCCATGTGCACGGGCCTGCAGAGCGTGAAGCTCTCCGCCGGTCTTGACACGGTGGAGATGCGCGCCTTCGCCGGGTGCACCTCCCTGGCGGAGGCAGTCATCCCCAACGGGGTCACGGCCATCGGCGACAGCGCCTTTGACGGCTGCGTGCGCCTGGGCAGGGTGTCCCTCCCCGGCACCTTGAGCACCATCGGCTCCAGCGCCTTCCAGGGCTGCGCCATGACGGCGGTGGACATCCCCGCATCTGTGAAGGAGATACATGACTGGGCCTTCGCCGACTGCACCGCTCTGGCAACCATCACCTGGCCCCAGAGCGTCGCCCTGGGGTACAAGTGCTTTTCCAACACCGCCTGGAGCCGGTCCAGAGGGGACTTCGTGGTCCTCAACGGCATGCTCTGCGAGTACCAGGGCAAGGGCGGGAACGTGGTCATCCCCAGCAGCGTGACCGCCATAGGCGGCTATGTGTTCAACGAGAGGACAGACGTGACGGCCGTCACCATCCCCGCGTCGGTGCGGAGCATCGGGGAGTGGGCCTTCGGCGGCACGTCCATCGAGCGGGTGACCATTCCCTCCAGCGTGACGGACCTGGCCCCCAGGGCCTTCGGCAATTGCCAGAAGCTTGTCAGCGTGACCATCCCCGGCAGCGTCCGCTCCATAGGGATGGAGGCGTTCTGGCACTGCACCGCCCTGCGGGAGGTGACCGTGGGTAGCGGCGTGGCTACCGTGGGTGCGGGGGCGTTCCAGGAATGCGCGGCCCTTCAGTCCATCGCCTTTCCCGAGAGCGTGAGCAGCATCGGGGAGTTCGCCCTCACCGGCTGCGACGATCTGGGAGAGGTGACCGTGCTGGGGCGGAGCTGCTCCATCGGCGAGAATTACCTGCCCGCCGGGGCGGTCATCGTGGGCTATGCCGGTTCCGCGGCGGAGACCTTCGCTTCTCAGAACGGCTACGCCTTCCGTATCTACACCCCGCCGGTAAACCCCACCCCGCCCGCGCCTGTGACGCCTCCGCCCGCCCAGAAAAACGGCTGGCAGTATGAGGCCGGGGAGTGGTACTGGTACGAAAAGGGCCAGATGGTCACCAACGACTGGCACAACGACGGGAACACCTGGTACTACATGGGCTCCGACGGGAAGATGCTGGCGGGCTTCCAGGAGATCATAGACGGGAAGTATGACGGCTGGTACTATTTCAACCCCAAGCACGACGGGACCTACGGCAACGCCCTGACCGGCTGGCAGTATATTGAGGGGGTGTGGTACTATTTCAGCACCAGGCACGACGGGACCTATGGGAAGATGACCGTCAGCGACTGGCACAATGACGGGAACACCTGGTATTACATGGGCCCGGACGGGAAGATGCTGACGGGCTTCCAGGAGATAAAAGACGGGAAGTACGACGGGCGGTACTACTTCAACCCCAAGCACGACGGGACCTACGGCAACGCCCTGACCGGCTGGCAGTATATCCAGGGGGTGTGGTACTATTTCAGCACCAGGCACGACGGGACCTACGGGAAGATGACCGTCAGCGACTGGCACAACGACGGGAACACCTGGTACTACATGGGCCCGGACGGGAAGATGCTGGAGGGCTTCCGGGAGATAAAGGACGGAAAGTACGACGGGTGGTATTACTTCAACCCCAAGCATGACGGGACCTACGGCCACGTGATGGCGGGCTGGCAGCGGATGGACGGCGTGTGGCGCTATTTCAGCCCCCTCCACAACGGCACCTTCGGCAAGATGCTCACCGGCTGGCAGACCATCGGGGGCGCACGGTATTACTTTGACCCGGTCACCGGCGTCATGGCGGAGGACCAGGAGCTGACCATAGACGGGAAGACGTACTCCTTCGGTCCCTCCGGGGCCCTGATCGAGTAGGGATTATTCATTTTCCGTGGAAATATTCAAAATGCACCTTGAAAATCAAGGTGCATTTTGCTATCATATAGGAACTTGCAGCCACAGTGCATATTTTTCATCGGAGCGGGTCATTTAGCCGTTATGGGTCTGTTGGATACGATACGCTCGCCCGCGGATGTGCGGGCGCTGCCGCCGGAGGCGCTGGACGAGCTCTGCCGGGAGATAAGAGAATATCTGGTCAGCTCCCTGTCGGCCAGCGGCGGACATCTGGCGTCCAATCTGGGGGCGGTGGAGCTGACCGTCGCCCTCCACCGGGTCTACGACACCAGCCGGGACAGGCTGGTCTTTGACGTAGGCCACCAGTGCTATACCCATAAGCTGCTCACCGGCCGGAGGGATTTCGGGGCGGACTTCCGGGACATGGGGGGACTGGCCGGGTTCCCCAAGCCCAGGGAGAGCGTCCACGACGCCTTCATCGCCGGGCACGCCTCCAACTCCGTGTCCGTGGCCCTGGGCATGGCCCGGGCCAGGACGGCCAGGGGGGAGGACTACGACGTGGTGGCCCTCATCGGCGACGGGGCCCTGAACGGGGGCATGGCCTTCGAGGGGCTGAGCGACGCCGGAAAGAGCGGCGAGGCCCTGGTGGTGGTCTTAAACGACAACGGCATGAGCATCAACGAGAGCGTGGGGGGCCTGGCCGCCATGCTGGGGCGCATGCGCACCAGGGTGGAGTATATCAAATTCAAAAAGTGGTACCGCTCCTCCGTGATGCCCCACATCCGGTATCTGTCCGCCGTCCTGAGCCGGGGCAAGAACTGGCTGAAGGAGCGGATCATTCCGGAGAACATCTTCGACGATTTCGGCTATGAATACATCGGCCCTATAGACGGCCACGACATCCGCAAGGTGGAAAACGCCATCCGCTGGGCCAAGGAGTACGGCGCGCCGGTGCTGGTACACGTCATCACCCAGAAGGGCCGGGGCTATCCCCCGGCGGAAATGGCCCCGGAGGCGTTCCACGGGGTGGGGGCGTTCGACGTGAAGAGCGGCGTGCCCAAGTA
>CANRNA010000200.1 GCA_947631805.1 uncultured Oscillospiraceae bacterium
CACCTTCCAGCCGGGAGAGACGGGGGAATGGAAAGGCCTCCCCCACGGCCCCATCCGCATAGACGACACCGTCGGGGACCAGCTCAGGACCGTGGAGGGCTTTGACGAGGAAAAGGCCGCCGCGCTGCGCGCCTGTCTCGTCAGCGCCGCCCGCTGGGGCTTTGAGAACATGCCGCCGGAGGACCGGGAACGGCTGGACTGCTGCATGGAGCGCTACGGCATGGACTTCCAGCAGGTCTACGCCCTGTACGGCAAATACGTGGGCAACTGGGGCGGCGTCTGGCCCACCTGGCGCTTTGACGCCCTGTATGAGGGCCGGGTGGGCGCCTCCGTCACCAAGGGCCCCTCCGCTCACCTCCATCTGGAGGTAAAAACGAGCCATACAACGCTCACCGAGGACGGCTGCTATGACATGGCGGCGGTGCGCATCCGGCTGGCGGACGAGTACGGGGGCCTGGCCTCTTACGCCCAGCTGCCGGTCACCCTCTCCCTCACCGGAGAGGCGGCCCTGGCGGGCCCGGCGCTCATCACCCTGGAGGGCGGCAGCGGCGGCACCTTCGTCCGCTCTGTGGGCCGGGCCGGGGAGGCCGTGCTCACCGTCTCCGCCCCCCAGACGGAGCCCGTCACCGTGCCCTTCACCGTGGAGGTGAAGGCCGCCCCCGCCGGAGGCTATACATTATGACGGACCGCCAGCTATTTGACAGCCCGGCCTTTGAGGCCGAATATGACTGCGACCTGCCCCTGGGCTGCTTCTGCTCCCTAAGGGGAACGGAGTTTCGCCTGTGGGCGCCCACCGCCTGCCAGGTGACCCTTCAGCTCTACGCCGACGGCGAGGGGGACACGGCGGAGCGGTGCGTTCCCCTTGTCCGGGAGGACCGGGGGCTGTGGCGCTACGCCACGGAGGAAGTGCTGGACGGGCTTTACTACGATTATCTGGTGACGGCGGACGGCCAGACCCGCGCCACGGCGGACCCCTGGGCCCGGGCCTGCGGCGTCAACGGGGCGCGGAGCATGGTGCTCGACATGGGCCGCACCGACCCGGCGGGCTGGGACGGGGACAAGGCCCCTCCCCTGCCCCCGGAGACGGTCATCTATGAGCTCCACGTGAAGGACTTCTCCTGGGACCCGGCCTCCGGCGTGCCGGAGGCGTACCGGGGAAAATTCAAGGCCCTCTGCCTGGAGGACACCACCCTCCGCGGTGACGGGACCCATCCCACCTGCCTTGCCTATCTGCGCCGCCTGGGGGTGACACACGTCCAGCTCATGCCCGTGTTCGACTTCGGCTCGGTGGACGAGGGCGGCAGCCCGGAGCAGTTCAACTGGGGCTACGACCCGGTCAATTACAACGTCCCCGAGGGATCCTACGCCACCGATCCCTATCACGGGGAGGTCCGCGTCCGGGAGCTGAAGGAGTGCGTGCAGGCGCTGCACAAAAACGGCCTGCGGGTCATCATGGACGTGGTGTACAACCACACCTACCAGGCCGACTCCTGGCTGGAGCGCACCGTGCCGGGGTACTTCTACCGGCAAAGGGAGGACGGCTCACCCTCCGACGGCTCCGGCTGCGGCAACGATCTGGCCTCCGAGCGGCCTATGTGCGCCCGGTATATCCTAAACTCGGTGCTCTACTGGGCGGAGGAATACCACATCGACGGCTTTCGCTTCGATTTGATGGGCCTTCTGGACGCCGGGCTCATGGACCGCATCCGCCGGGCTTTGGACCGGCGCTGGGGCGCCGGGGAAAAGCTGATGCTGGGCGAGCCCTGGTCGGCGGGGCCCACCGCCGCCCGTCCCGGTACAGTCCTGGCGGACAAGGCCGCCCTGCCCCGTATGGACGAGGGCATCGCCGCCTTTTGCGACGACACCCGGGACGCCGTGAAGGGCAGTCTCCTCCAGGCGGACAGCCGGGGCTTCGTCAACGGCGGCGGTCTTGATCCCGACCGGCTGGCGGGCTGTCTCACCGGCTGGGCCCACGGGCCCGGCGCCGTGGCGGCGGCCCCCAGCCAAACGGTCAACTATCTCTCCTGCCACGACGACTGGACGCTGTGGGACAAACTCGTATACGCCAGCGGCGGTGACCCCCGGTCCGGCGGCTGTCCCCCGGCGCTGCTGCGCCAAAACCGGCTGGCGGCGGCGCTGTATCTCACCTGCCAGGGGCACCTCTTCTTCCTGTCCGGCGAGGAGTTCGCCCGCACAAAGCTGGGCATCAAAAACACCTACCGCTCCCCTCTGTCCGTCAACCGGCTGGACTGGACACGGGCCTGGGAAAACCGGGAGTTCGTGGATTATTACCGGGGCCTTATCGCCCTGCGAAAGGGCCTGCCCGGCCTGACGGACAAATCCCCACGGGCGGGAGAGCGCCTTCTCTCCGTCAGCGCGCCCGTGGAAAACTGCGCTGCGGCGCTTATCGACAACACCGGCGGAGCCAGTCCCTGGGCCCGGCTCTATATGGTCTACAGCGCCAGGCCCGACACGGTGGAGCTTCCCCTGCCCCCAGGGGAATGGGCCGTGCTGGCAGACGGTGAGGACAGCTTTGCCTGGCGCTATCCCCGCGCCCTGACGGGCACGGCCAGCCTGTCCCCCGTATCGGCGCTGATATTGGGACAGAGATAGAGGAGCAGCCATGCGATTCATTTACGGTAAAAAGGACATGACCAGCCAGCGCCAGGCGGAGGAGAATTGCTGGCTTCTGACAAACGGCCTGGGGGGCTTTGCCTCCACCTCGGCGGCCTTTTCCGTCACCCGCTGCGACCAGGGGCTGCTGCTGGCGGCGGATACGCCCTCTCAGCGCTTCTGCCTGGTCCACCGGCTGTCGGAGACGGCGGACACCGGCGCAGGGCCCGTCTTTCTCTCCACCCAGAGCTTTGCCGACGGGACACCAAGCGAGGACGGATACCGCCGCCTGACCTCCTTTACCTGGGACGGCCTGCCCATCTGGCGGTATAAGCTAGGGCCCGTGGCCGTGACGCGCCGGTGCGCCATGGAGCACGGCGCCAACACCACCGCGCTCATTTACACGGTGCAAAACCGCGCCGACGCCCCCTGCACCCTGCAGGTGGTCCCGGTCTTCCAGTTCGCCCCCAAGGGCGCCCCGCCCCAGGAGCCCCGGCCTGTCCGATGCAAAGACGGGGCCGTCCGGTGCGGGCAGATGGCGGTCTATGTGAAGACCACCGGGCATCTGCTTGCCCTGAAGCACAGCCACGAGGCGCTTTTCTACGCCGACGACGAGAAAGACGGCCGGGCCCCCGGCGGCGTGGGACTTCGGTGCTGCGCCGTCCGGCTGACTGTCCCACCCGGAGAGACAGGCCGTCTGGAGCTGGTGCTCTCCGCCGGGCCCACCGACGAGACGGCGGAGAGGATACTCCGCCGGGCCAGAAGACGCCAGCGGGCCCTGGCGGCCGGTTCCGGCTTTCATGACCCCGTCGCCCAGGAGCTGGCCCGTGCCGCCGACGCCTTCATCGCCTATCGGCCCTCCACAGAGGGCATGACCATCCTGGCGGGCTTTCCCTTTTTCGGGGACTGGGGCCGGGACACCATGATCGCCCTGCCCGGCTGCGTCCTGGCCCG
>CANRNA010000201.1 GCA_947631805.1 uncultured Oscillospiraceae bacterium
CTGCGCCGGTTGGACAAAAACACGGCGTTCTTGTCCAGGGCGGCTATATCCCTGCGCACGCTGAGCCAGTCGGTCAGAGCCGCCGCCGCCGCGCCGTTGAGATATACCACCCGCTCCTTGCTGCCCTTACCGTGGATGAGCAGGCTGTCCTGGCGGATGTCCGTCAGATTCAGGCCCACCATTTCCGAGATGCGCAGCCCGCAGTTGAGAAACAGGCACAAAATGCAGTAATCCCGCTCTCTATTCTTCCCATCCACAGCCGAGAGAAGACGGCGGCTCTCCTCCAGGGTCAGGTAGTGGGGGAGGGACTTTTGCAGCTTGGGGGTGTCCAGGTCCCGGACCGGGTCCGTGTCCAGCTGCTTGGTCTTGACGGTGAGATAGCGGTAAAAGCCCTTCAGGCTGGTGATCATCCTGGCCCTTGAGGCGGCGTTCAGCTCCCGGTCCCGGGACAGGTAGGCCAGAAAGTCGTATACCTCCGCCAGCGTCACGGAGCCGTAAAAGGCCAGGTCGGCGCCGCGGATGTCCACGTCCTCGGGAGCCGTGTCCCGGCTGACCAGGTCCCGGGCGATATACAGATACCGGGTAAAGGTGCGCAGATCCATGAAATAGGAATCCACGGTCTTTTCCGATTGTCCCTTGATGGTGTCATGGTACGCGAGAAATTCCCGCAGCAGAGGCGGCGCCTCGGTCTGATAGCTCATGGGAAAGCCCTCCAAACGATACTAATAATAGCAGAGGAGGGACCGTCTGTCTATAGGCAAAATACACTAAAAATTCGGCATAATTAATATTATGCCGAATTTAGGGGAGGGCTATGGCCCCGCCGATATCGAATATGGGCCGGTCGGTCAGGATGACCGGTTTTTGGCCGTGGGACGCGAGAAACGCGAAAATGCGCTCCCTGTCCGGATGATTGTCCAGCGTTCCTGTGAACGCCACGGTGTTCTCGCTCAGTTTAAACGACGCGCCGCCGATGAAGCCGTACTCGTAGCCGTCCAGCGCTATGTGGCCCGGACATATCTGCAATACGTCCATACCGGCCGTTTTCGCCGCTCTGGAGACGCCCGGGTCCGACGTGACGATGCTTTGTTTATCCACAACGCATACAGCGCATCTTGCGTAGCCCTGGGCCACGCGGACCGGTATGCCGTCCAGGAGCGCCGCGGCCATCGGGTGTGCCGTTTTGGGATCGAAGATGTCGTACCGGCCTGTGCAGCAGACGCACAGCCCCGCGTCCGCCGGATATACCGGCCCCTGCCCGCTGGCGGCTTTGACCGTATATCCCCTATTAGTTAAATAGTTAACAATATGGGGATATATCCCCTCCGCCGCCACAGCCATCTGGCCGGACAGGAACACCATCAGGTCCGCGTGGGCGGCGAGCCGGGCATCCAGAGACGGGCAGTCCGGGATCCAGAAAACGTCTATCCCTTGTGCCCCAAGGCTTTCAGACAGCTCGTTCCTATACCTTTTCCCTATCAGGAGCGTCACAGGGTCTTCTCCACCGCCTCCCGGAGGGTCTTCACATAGATGAGCTCCAGCCCCTTGGGCGCCTTGAGCTCTCCCCGGATGCGGGCGGGTATCACGCACTGGGAAAAGCCCAGCCGGGCTATCTCGGAAAGGCGCTGGTCCAGCGCCTGGACGCTCCGTATCTCCCCGGTGAGGCCCACCTCTCCCACGGCGGCCAGCTTGTCCGGCAAAGGCACGTCCCGGAAGCTGGAGGCAATGGCCAGGCAGGCGGCCAGATCGGCGGCGGGCTCGTCCAGCGTGAGCCCTCCCACCACGTTCATATAGGCGTCGCAGGCGTTCACATTCATGCCGCCACGCTTTTCCAGCACAGCCAGCAGCAGATACAGCCGGTTGTAGTCAAAGCCGTTGGAGGTGCGCCGGGCCCCTGTGAACACGGTGGGGGTCAGCAGGGCCTGGACCTCCGCCAGAATGGGGCGGCTGCCCTCCATCACGCAGGCCACGCATGTGCCCGGCACCCCCGCGGGCCGCCCGGCCAGCATGACCTCCGAGGGGTTGGGCACCTCCCGCAGCCCCTCCCGGCACATCTCGAATACGCCTATCTCGTTGGTGGAGCCGAAGCGGTTCTTCTCCGCACGGAGGATGCGGTAGCTCAGGCTCCCGTCCCCCTCGAAATAGAGCACGCAGTCCACCATGTGCTCCAGCACCTTCGGCCCGGCGATGGCCCCCTCCTTGTTCACGTGGCCCACCACGAAGGCGGTGAACCCGGAGGATTTGGCCAGCTGCATGATCTCCATGGCGCACTGCTTCACCTGGCCCACGCTGCCGGGGGCGGTGTTCAGGCTGGGGTCGTACACCGTCTGCACCGAGTCGATGATGACGATGTCCGGCGACAAGTCCTCGATGGCGGCGATCACGTCGTTGATGTCGGTCCCGGCCAGCACGTGCAGGTCCTCCCTGGTCACGCTCAGCCGCTGGGCGCGCATTTTCAGCTGCCGCTCGCTCTCCTCCCCCGTCACATACAGTATGCTCTCGCCGGGGCTCATCCCGGCACAGGCCTGGAGCAGAAGCGTGGACTTGCCGATGCCCGGCGCGCCGCCGAACAGCACGATGCTCCCCCGGACGGCCCCGCCCCCCAGGACCCGGTCCAGCTCCCGGATACCGGTGGAAAAGCGCAGCTCATCCCGGTCGTCCAGCTCCGTCAGCTTCCGGGGCATGGCCCGGCGTATGGGGCGGGCCTTTTCTACCGCCTTGGGGGCGGCGGGCGCCTCCACCAGGGTGTTCCAGGCCCGGCAGCTGGGGCACTGGCCCTGCCAGCGGCTGGTCTCATAGCCGCAGGCGGAGCAGTAAAAGGTGGTCTTCTCTTTCATGTGATCGTTCCTCTTGTGTATTGGAGATAGGACGCCAGCAGCACCGCCGCCAGCTTCAGCCGGTAGGGCTCTGTCTGGAGCTTTCCCAGGTCATCCGGGTTGGACAAAAAGCCGCATTCCACCAGTATGGCGGCGCACCGGGCATTTTTCATGAGATAGACGGACGAGTCTATGGGCGCGGCCACCCGCCGATTCTCCGGGCAGAGCTGGCCCGTCAGATTGGCCTGGGCGAGCTTTGCCAGCTCCTCGCTCCCGGGCACGGCGCCGTAAAACACCTGGATGCCGTGGGGCGAGGCGGCGGGATACTTGTTCTGGTGGATGCTCACCAGCACCGCGCCGGGGGTGCTGTTCACCAATCCCACCCGGGCGTGCTGGTCGGCTATCTTTTTGGCGGAGATGGTGTCCGCCTCTCCGGGGTAGTCGATGGAGGCGTCGGAGCGGGTCATGACCGTCCGCTCCCCCCAGAAGGCCGCCAGGGCCTGGAGGCGCAGGGCGATGTCCAGGTTGATATCGCTCTCCTCCGTCCCGTCCGCCGCCAGGGCGCCCCCGTCCGCGCCGCCGTGTCCCGCGTCGATGACGAGCACGGGCTCCGCCGCCGGGCTCTCCGCCGGGGCGTCGGGCCCCTGTCCGGCCAGAGCGGCCACGGCCAGCACCACGGCCGCCGCCAGGGGAAACCACCATTTGATAAAGCGTGTCATATCCAGTCCACCTCACGAAA
>CANRNA010000202.1 GCA_947631805.1 uncultured Oscillospiraceae bacterium
GGACCATGCCGGGCTTCCCATTGACTTTTTCCCGGCGCTGGCATACAATCGTCCCGGAGGGGTGGCTATGGATTTCTGGAAAATGAACGGGGCCGGGAATGATTTTATCATCCTGGACGATATGGCCGAGGCCATACCGGATGAGCGCCTTGGCTATATCGCCCGGGTCGTGTGTGAGCGGCATCTGTCCATCGGCGCGGACGGGCTGATGGCGGTCCGGCCTGCCCGGGAGGATGGGGACTACAGGATGGTGTTCTTCAACGCCGACGGGAGCCCTGCCGTGATGTGCGGCAACGGGGCGCGGTGCATCTGCCGGTACGGCTGGGAGACGGGCCTGGCGGGGGAGATACAGCGGGTGGAGACGCCCTCCGGCACCGTCGTCGGCCAGCGCATCGACGCTCGCCGCTACCGGGTGCGGCTGAACCGGCCCACACGCATGGAGCCGGACTATCCCCTCCAGGCGGCGGGGAAGACGTGGGAGTGCTCCTACGTGGAGCTGGGAAGCCCCGGCCTGCCCCACGGGGCGGTGGCCTTTCCCGGTTTTTATGACGTGGCGGAGGAGCGCCTGCGCTCTCTTGGCCGGGAGATGCGCTTCCATCCGGCCTTTCCCCAGGGGGCCAATATCACCTTCTACGAGATAACGGGGCCTGACCGGCTCCGGGCCCGGACTTATGAGCGGGGAGTGGAGGACTTCACCTACGCCTGCGGCACCGGGGCGGGCTCCGCCGCCGCGGCCCTGACCCTCTTGGGGCAGGTGAGTGGGCGGACGGTGCAGGTGGACATGCCCGGCGGCACGCTGACCATCGACGTGGAGACGGCGGCGGGCCGCGTCACGGATATATATCTCACCGGCCCCACTAATATCGTGTGCCGGGGCCGCATCACCGACGAGGAGCTGGTTTTGGGCTGAAACCGGGCCATTCGACCGCAGGTCGTTTTACAGACCGGCGGGCGGGAGGTATGCTGGAGGCGAGGTGTCCCAGCTGGCCTATATCGGCTCGGCGGAGGACCGGCGCATCGCCCGGACGGTGATGGTGAGGGCGGGGCAGACCTTTGCAGACGTGGGGCTCGGCCAGGGGGAGGCACGGGCACGGTACGGCCTTTTGAGCCGGTATGTGATAGACGGGGACAGCTATCCGGCGGCGCTCTCAGGGGAGAGCACCGCCGGGCGTTTTACAGGGCCAGGACCTTCAAAAGCTGCTTTTCCGAGGCGTGGGGCAGACGCTTTTGCAGGTGCTCCATCAGCCGCCGGTGGGACTGCTCGGGGGAGCGGCCGTAGGCGGCGGTGACGGCCTCCGGGCCGAAAATGGCCTCCGGGGTGGCGTACCGGGCGATGCCCCAGCCGTAGGGGTGGCCCAGCTTGTCGGTGGCGTAATCGAAATCGGCCACGGTGAGATAGGTCTGCATCTGCAGGCGGGTGACGGCCGTGTCAAAGCCCTTTTTCCCGTCCTTGCCCCCGTAGCCGCACAGGGCCTTGAGCTGGCCGGTGAGAAGGGAGCCGTTTTTCCGCACCGTGTCCCACAGCTCCAGGTCCCGGTAGGCGGCCAGGCCGTCGTCATACCGGGCGTCGAAGTCATAGCCGTCCCGGCGGAAGTTGACCAGGTCCGGGAACAGCCCCATGCTGACGAAGGCCGCCTTCCTGCAAAAGAGCTTCCCGTAGGCGCATGTCCCCGTCCGGGCCACCGGGCCCTTCCATTCCCAGGGGCCCCAGCCCTCGCCGTCTTCGCCGTCTGAGCTGAACCAAAGCTCCGGCGGGGTGTGCTCCTCTATGGAAAAGCCGGGGATATCGTTTTTGAAAAAGGGGAGGAACCCCCATTCCAGCGCCAAGAGCTCCATATCCCGGGCCGAGCGAATCTCCTCGATCATGGCTGCCGCTCCTTACTGTATATCTGCGAAAATTCTACCATAAGCGGGCGGCGTTGACAAGCCCTTGCGCCCCGGCGGCGGGATGTGCTACAATGCGGGTATGGAGCTTTATTTCGCGCCCATGGAGGGCATTACGGACTATATCTACCGCCGCGTGCACCGGCGGTATTTTCCCGGCGTGGACATGTATTTCACGCCCTTTCTCAGCCCTACCCAAAACCACGTCTTCCCGCCCCGGGAGCTGCGGCAGGTGGACCCGGCCAACAACGAGGGCGTGCCCCTGACGCCCCAGCTTTTGACGAAAAACGCCGCCGATTTCCTCTGGGCGGCGGGGCGGCTGGCGGATATGGGCTACAGGGAGGTGGACCTGAACGTGGGCTGCCCCTCCGGCACGGTCACGGCCAAGGGGAAGGGGGCGGGCCTGCTGGCGGAGCCGGACAGCCTCCGGCGGCTGCTGGACGGCATTTTCCGCGCCCCGCCCACGGCGGTGTCGGTGAAGACCCGCCTGGGCATCCGGGACCCGGAGGAGTTCGGCCCCATCCTGGACATATATAACGACTATCCCATCTCCCGGCTCATCATCCACCCCCGCACCAAGGGGGAGATGTACGCCGGGCCCGTCCACCTGGACGTATACGGGGCGGCCCTGGCGGCCAGCCGCGCCCCGGTGTGCTACAACGGGGACATCCGCTCCCCGGCCCATATCCGGGCCATTTTCGAGCGCTTTCCCGCCACGGCGGCGGTGATGATCGGCCGGGGGCTGGCGGCGGACCCGGCCCTGGCCGCCAGGGCCAAGGGCCAGAGCCCGCCGCGGGAGACGCTGCGGGCCTTTCACCGGGAGCTGGGGGAGGCGTACTGCGCCGCCTTCGGCGGCCCGGCCAGCGCCCTGCACCGGATGAAGGCGATATGGGCGCTGATGCTCACAGGCTTTGCGGGCGGGGAGCGCTATGCCAAGGCCCTGGGGAAGACAAGGCGCTGGGAGGATCTTCTCTCCCTGACGGACAGGCTCCTGGACAGCCTGGAACCCGCCGGGGAGGAGGGGCCCGGCCAATTTGAAACGGGACATTAAATTTGCAGAATTGGATTGTAATTTGTGCGGGGCATAGTGTATAATAAATCGTTGCAAACTTCGGCGTGAACGAGGATCAGAGAGTATGCCCGAGAAGATAACCATTCAGGGGGCCCGCGCCAACAACCTGAAAAATATAGATATCGAGCTGCCACGGGACAAGCTGGTGGTGTTCACCGGCCTCTCCGGCAGCGGGAAGTCCAGCCTGGCCTTTGACACCATCTACGCCGAGGGCCAGCGCCGGTATGTGGAGAGCCTGTCCAGCTATGCCCGGCAGTTTCTGGGCCAGATGGACAAGCCGGACGTGGATTTCATCGGCGGCCTGTCCCCGGCTATCTCCATCGACCAGAAGACCACCTCCCGCAATCCCCGCTCCACGGTGGGCACTGTCACGGAGATACACGACTATCTGCGGCTTTTGTGGTCCCAGATCGGCGTTCCTCACTGCCCCAAGTGCGGCAAGGAGATACGCCAGCAGACCATAGACCAGATCGTGGACCAGATCATGGAGCTGCCCGAGGGGACGAAGATGCAGATACTGGCCCCGGTCATACGGGGCAAAAAGGGCGAGCACAGGAAGGTGTTCGAGGATGCCCAGCGCTCCGGCTA
>CANRNA010000203.1 GCA_947631805.1 uncultured Oscillospiraceae bacterium
AGCGCCCACCGGAGGTGGCCGGAGGCGGCGCAGAACATGCCCGCCACGGAGGACAGCAGGCTTATGTATGTCAAAATCACGGTATAGTCGTAAAATCCGATCATGGTTGGACCTCGGCACTTGTTTTTTCTCTGTGGCGGCCAAGAACGGCCGCGGCGGCCAGGGTGAAGGCGGCGGAGATGAGCAGGCGGCAGTAGAAGTCAAGGCCCCGGCTCAGGACCATGGCGGGCAGGGTGAGGGCGCCGAAGGCGGGCTCGAACACGTGGAGGAACAGGGCCTCTGTCACGCCCATGCCCCCCGGCAGGGGCAGCATATCCGCCGCCACGGCGATCACCGCCTGGGTCATGGCGATATCCGGCCAGCCCGCGGCTGTGAGGCCGAAGGAGCGATAGGTGAGCCATGGCACGGTGAACAGGGCGAACCGCTGGACGAAGGTGATGAGGAGCACCAGGACCATCAGGCCCAGATGGGTCTTGAAATAGCCCGCCGTCTCGTGGTATTTCTCCATGGAGCGAAGGAGCTTCTCCCGGCGGGAGTCCTTGTGGCGCAGGATGCGGAGCTTCACCAGCAGCCGGTGGCCGCCGTCCATGGCCCGCCGGGCCAGATGGGGGTGAAACACCAGCACCAGCAGCAGGGCGGTGAATCCCACGGTCAGGGCCAGGCCCAGCCAGAAGAGGAACATCATGTCCCCGAAGCGGGCCCGCAGCCAGTCCAGCCGGAACAGGGCCAGGCCCAGCCCCGTTATGACCAGCACCAGCTTATAGGTGATGGTGACGGCCATGAGCGTCACGGCGGCCACAGGCACCGGGACCTTCTCCCGGTTGAGGAAGTACACCTGCATGGGCTGGCCGCCCCCGGCGGAGGGGGTCACGGCGGAGAAGAAAAACCCCGCCGAGGACACGAGAAAGCACCGGCCCAGACGCAGACGGGTCCCGCCGGAGCGCAGCAGCAGCCGGATGATGACCGCCTCGCCGCCGATGAAGACCAGTACGCACAGAAGGGCGGGGATGAGCCAGCGCCCGTCGGTGTCCTGTATGGCCTCGGCGATGGCGCCCAGGTCCTGGCCGTGGAACACGGCGAACAGGGTCAGACCCATCACGGCGGCGAAGAGCAGACTGTTTCCGATGATCTTTTTCCGATTGTTCTTCATCTGCGCGTGCCCGGGACGGTCCGGGGCTCCTCCTTTTCCGGGGATGAGGGGGGACGGGCGGTCAAACGACGGCTTTCCGGCGTGTCCACAGCCGCCAGTACCAGGCGCCCAGGCCGGTGTGCCCCGCCGCCTGCCAGCACAGCTCCGCCAAGGCGAAGCCCGCGGCCGCGTCGGCCAGCACGTGCTGCTTGACGGTCAGGGTGGAGGCGGCGATGGCCAGGGCGAGGACGAGGGAGAAGGTCCGATACCAGGCCGGGATATCCCTCCGGCCCCGGACAGAGGCCCAGCACAGCCAGCTGTTGAAGCAGTGGAGAGAGGGGAACAGATTGTCCGGCGTGTCCAGCGCGTAGATGACCTTCAGCATCCAGCTCAGGGGCGCACTCTGGGGGATGACAGGCCGGAGATTCGCGGTGGGGAGGGCCAGGAAGATGACAAGACAGACCGCCTTGCCCAGAATGTCCGCCGCCAGAAAGCGCCCGGCCCGGTCCTCCTGGAACACGGCCAGGTTGTATCCCACCGCCCAAAACAGATAGGCCGCGGCGTAGACGGCCACTGTCCAGGGCAGAAAGGGGATGGCCCGGTCCAGGACCGTGGTCATGTCCAGATGGGTCCAGGAGCTGTTCAGGAGCCTGGTGCCGCTGAACGCAAGGCACTGGAAGAAAAAGGCGAACAGCAGCGGCTTCCAGCCGGGGTCGGGGATGAGCTTTTTCACGGTCCGGGAAAGGCCCATAAAAGCCTCCTTGGGAATTACTTCACATATTATGTATTTTACCGGAAAATGCCGCTGTGCGCAAGCGAAACAGATTACATTTCCCTTACGATTTTGTCACCTGTCCCAAAAAGGTCCCGGAGCAAGTCGGCAGGCTCCCTCTCCGCCCGTCACGTGATGATAGTAAGGACGGGCGGTAAAGGGAGCGGTAAAGGAAAGGGTAAAACTTTTCCGTCAGCTGTCACCGGAGGCGGGGGACAGGGGCAGGACGATGGTCATGCGGGTGCCCACCCCCTCGTAGGAGCGGACCTGGAAGTGTCCCCCGTGGCGGGTGACGATCCACCGGGCGATGGACAGGCCCAGGCCGCTGCCGCCGCTGTCGGCGGTGCGGGCCCCGTCCCCCCGGAAGAACCGGTCGAATATTTGGGGAGCGTCGGCGGCGGAGATGCCCACGCCGTTGTCCTGCACGTCCGCGCAGGCGTTCGTCCCGTCGGAATAGGCCCGCAGGGTGATGCGGCTGTCCGGGGGCGAGTATTTCCGGGCGTTGTCCACCAGGATGCGGACGGCCTGCTTGAGCAGGGCCTCGTCCCCCCGGACGGGGACGGGCTCGGGGGCGTCCTGGGCGTACTCGTGGCCCTCGTCTATCATCCGGCTCTCCTCCCACACCTCTCTGGTGAGGGCGGCCAGGTCCAGGGGGCGCATGTTCAGCTCCTGGCGGCCCGCGTCGCCCCGGGCCAGGAACAGCAGCTGCTCCACCAGGGTCTTCATGTGGGCGGCCTCGGTCTGGATGGCACGGATGGACTCGCTGAGGACTTTTTCGTCTGTCTTGCCCCAGCGGGAGAGCATGTCGGCGTAGCCCTGGATGACCGCGATGGGGGTGCGCAGCTCGTGGCTGGCGTCGTCCACGAACCGGACCTGCTGGCGGTAGCCCGCGTGCATCCGGGCGATGAGGTTGTTCACCGCCGTCTCCAGGCCCGCCAGGTCGCTGTCCCCGGTGTGCAGCAGCTCGTCGGGAGACACCCCGCCCAGGTGGTCGATGGCCGTCTCCAGGGAGTGGAACTTGCTCTCGTCGAAGCCGTGGGAGGAGATGCTCTCCGTCACCTGGGCGATGTCGTCGATGGGCTTCAGATACCGGCGGATGCGGCCCGTGGCCCGAAGGCTGCTCAGGAGCCAAAAAAGCAGCCGCAGCGCCAAAAGACACTCCAACGCGAAGCCCAGCCAGAAGAGGAACCCGCCCATCTCCACCGCGGCATCCCCCGCGTGGAAGATCACATCGTCGTCGTAGACGTTCCACCCGCCGTACCGAAGCAGACGCACGGCATAGCTGGGGTCCACCAGCACCACATTGAGCACCGCGTCGGAGACGGTGGACAGGTCGTCGGCGGTCTGTCCCTGTTGTAGGTACCACTCCTGCTCCGGCGGGAAGGCGGCGTCTGCCGCCTGGGCCGTGGCTACGCACCACACCGCCGTGCACACGCAAAACAGCGCCACCGTCTGCCACAGGATGCGCCACAGCTTCCCCCACTGAAACCGCCAGGCGATGCGCCTGGCGATGGAGGTGGTCTTTCCGGTGGACGTCATGGGCTCTCCTCCTGGATGACGTAGCCCATGCCCCGGACGGTGTGGATGAGCTTCACGCCGAAGGCGCTGTCGATTTTCTGGCGCAGATAGCGGAT
>CANRNA010000204.1 GCA_947631805.1 uncultured Oscillospiraceae bacterium
CGGATATACGGGGAGAAGAGCGCGTCCCGGCTGTTCGACCCGGACAGGGCGGGCGGGGCGCTGCTGGATGTGGGCGTGTACCCCCTGGCCTATCTGTACCGGCTGTTCGGCATGCCGGAGGCCATACGGTGCCACGGCGCTGTGGAGGCGGGTATCGACTGGGAGGAGGATATAGAGCTTGTCTATCCCGGCGGGCTCACCGCTCTGGCCAGCGCCTCCATCCGGGACCGGGCAGGGCGAGAGAGCCTCACCCTGGCCGGGACAGACGCCCGGACGGACATCCCCTGGTTTTACCGGGCGGACCGGGCGGAGCTGGTGGGGGCGGACGGGACGCGCCGGACCGTCCTGGGGGACGGGAGCTACCTGCCGGAGTTCGACGCCGCCGCGGCGGACATGTGCCGGGGGGCGAGGGAGAGCGCCCTCTGGCCCCACCGGGCCACGGAGGACGTGATGGCGATCATGGATGAGTGCCGCCGCCAGATGGGGCTGGTCTACCCCTTTGAGCGGTGAGAGCGGCTATAGCCGGAGCGCGGCCGCCGGGGGTTCCCCGGCGGCCGCTGTTTTGTCCGCGTCACTTTTTCCTGCCGACAAGGGTCATGACCACGGTCATGCCGCCGTAGAGCAGTACGGCCACCGGCCAGACGATCCACGTCCTGTCCCAGCGGGAGGTGTAGAAGCTCCAGAAGAGATACACCGCCGTCGTCAGGCACCAGAAGACCGCCGCCGAGGCCCGGCGGAGAGGGGTCTTCCGCTCCGGGGCATAGTCTCCCTCCTGCAAAAGCATCTGATACGCGCCCCAGGGTATGCCCGCCGTGAGGATGAGATACACCCCCGCCGCCACCAGCACCAGCAGCAGCCCGACGCCACAGGTGAGCAAAAACTCGTGCTCCAGGGCCGCCGCACACACCAGCAAGGGCACCGCCGACGCCACGCACAGGCTTATGCCCGCCGTCATCCGGCGGCTGTGGCTCTCCCGGTCCCGGTCCATGGCCTGCCGGGCCAGGGCCTCCACGCCGGGAGCGGGGAGGAATATCTCCTTTTCCATGAATTCAAACTGGTTCAGCTTCATGCCCCAGGTCACGAACAGGGCCACTGCCGGGGTCACAAAGGCGAACAGCACGGTCAGGCCCACCGCCACGGCGATCTGCTCCCGGACGGGGCGGACCGCGGACAGCCCGCTCAGCAGGATGAGGCACACCGGGGACAGGATGCACAGCGCCACCCCCAGGGCAATGGGCTTTGCGCTGGCCTGCTTCAGCGCCAGGAACGCCTCCGCCTCCTCCGCCGTCACCTGCCGCAGGGCCGGGCCGGGGTCCTCCGGCGTCTCCGGCTCCAAAGCCTCTATCTCATCCTTCAATAAATAGTCCGTGCTCACGGCGAACAGGCGGCTCAGCTCCAGTATCTTGTCCAGCGCCGGGGCGGCCTGGCCGCTCTCCCACTTGGAGACGGACTGACGGCTCACGTCCAGCTGATCCGCCAGGTCCTCCTGGGACCAGCACTCCCTCTTGCGCAGTTCCATGATCTTTTCCGCTAAGGTCATTGGCATTGCTCCTTCCTAAATTGTTATAGCTGACGGAAAGCGGACCCGTGTCGGTCTCCGGCGGCGTTTGCCCGCCTCCCTTCAGCTATAAAGCATACACATTTTGGCCGTTGCATGCAAGAAAGAGGACTTGAAAATCTGTCAACCGCCGGTTGCGAAAGCGTTTTTTTCCGCCCTGGGGCAAATGGCACACCGGCAGCGAAGGGGCGGGGCGCGAGTTTGTCGGTTTTGCCGGGCCTGGGCGCATTGACAAGGGGGCGGCGGTGTGCTAGAATACGCAAAACGCCATGAGAGAAGGGATCGCCTTGCAGACAGGGTCCGGCGCGGGACAGCTTCGAGGGGGTCTTCTTTTTCTTTTTCCCCGGAAAGACGAGGGGCGCGGCGTTTTTTCTCCCCGGCGTTGGGAGAGCGGATATGTTGTTTTTCCCGGTCAGGCGATATGCGAGAGCATTTTCGCCGACCGGGCCTTTTTTTCGTGAGGAGGCGCGTATATGGACAGGAAGATCGTCCTGGAGGACGGCAGCGAGTACAGGGGCAGGGGGTTCGGCAGCCGGGAGGACCGGGTGTGCGAGATCGTGTTCAACACCTCTATGGTGGGATATCAGGAGATCGTCTCAGACCCGTCCTACACCTGCCAGATGGTGGTGATGACCTATCCGCTCATCGGCAATTACGGCATGGCGGCGGAGGACTATGAGACCGTCACGCCCACCATCGGCGCGCTGGCCGTGCGGGAGTATAATCCCCGGCCCTCCAACTTCCGCAGCCGGGAGACCCTGGGCGCGGTGATGGAGCGTTTCCTCATCCCAGGCATCGAGGGCATCGACACCCGCCGCCTGGGCAGGAGCATCCGGGACCACGGCAGCCGCAAGGCGCTCATCACCGATGCAGACACCCCCCTGCGGGAGGCGCTGGACCGGCTGGCGGAGACGGAGGTGCCACGGGATGTGGTGCGCCGGGTGAGCTGCCGGGAGCCGTGGAGCTCCCCAGCCAGGGAAGGGCGCTTTCATGTGGCGGCGGTGGACTGCGGCATGAAGCGCAGTATCGTCCGGTGCCTGAACGAGCGGGGCTGCGACGTGACGGTCCTGCCCTGGGACGTGACGGCCGAGCAGATAGAGACCCTGGGCCCGGACGGGGTGTTTTTCTCCAACGGCCCCGGAGACCCGGAGGATGTGCCCGCCGTCATAGAGCTGGCCCGGCGGCTGCGAGGGCGCTATCCCATCTTCGGGATATGCCTGGGCCACCAGATACTGTCCCTGGCCTACGGGGCCAGGACCTATAAGCTGAAATTCGGCCACCGGGGCGGCAACCATCCGGTCCGGGACCTGGACACAGGGCGGATAGAGATGACCAGCCAGAACCACAGCTACGCCGTGGACCGGGACAGCCTGGCCGGGACGGGGCTGACATTGAGCCACGTGAATCTGCTGGACGGTACGGTGGAGGGGATTAAGTGCGAGCGGGACCGGGTGTTCAGCGTCCAGTACCACCCGGAGAGCGCTCCGGGACCCCAGGACAGCGCCGGGCTTTTCGACCGGTTCGTGGCCATGATGGAGGAGGGAAGAAATCATGCCTAAGAGGACAGACCTGAAAAAGATCATGGTCATCGGCTCCGGGCCCATCGTCATCGGCCAGGCGGCGGAGTTCGACTACGCCGGGACCCAGGCGTGCCTGGCGTTGAAGGAGGAGGGCTATGAGGTGGTGCTTTGCAACTCTAACCCGGCCACTATCATGACCGACACCTCCGTGGCGGACAAGGTGTATATGGAACCTCTGACCCTGGAATATGTGGCGAAGATCGTCCGCTACGAGCGGCCGGACGCCATCGTGCCGGGCATCGGGGGCCAGACCGGGCTGAATCTGGCGGTGCAGCTGGAGGAAAAGGGCATTTTGCGGGAGTGCCGGACGGAGCTTCTGGGCACCAGCAGCCGGAGCATCAAGCGGGCGGAGGACCGGGAGCTGTTCAAGGACCTGTG
>CANRNA010000205.1 GCA_947631805.1 uncultured Oscillospiraceae bacterium
GTGCCCATCTGCCGGTCCCCCAGATAGTTGGCGCTCGTCTTGTCCAGGGTGGGTATCTCGTTGAAGGATATCTGGGCCACGTCCTGGGCAAAGTCCCCGTCCTGCACGTCCAGCAGGTCCCGGTAGGACCCGGCCCGGAGCATGGGCAGGGACACGATCTTGCCCACCACAGCCGCCGCCAGCACCAGCGCCAGTATCAGCCCCACGGGCAGGCAGTGCTTTTTGATAAAGGCGAAGCCGCCCTTCACCTTTCCCTTGGCGGTGCTCTCCTCCGTGAAGGCCGCCAGGCCCGTGGTCAGTATCACGCACCCGATATACACCGCGCACAGGAAGATGAGGAAGGCGTAAAACTCCCCGTCCTGTAGATTGATGGCGGGCAGGGACACATAGAAATAGATGAATCCCGCCAGAGCGGTGACGAGGATGCTGAACAGCGTCCGGCCCAGCCGCCCCTTAAAATGCAGTCCGCGTTTTTCACGGTTCACAGCAGTTACCTCCCGGTCATATTCTTGTCTCTATCATACCACGCTCCGCCCACCGATACAACAAAAAACGCCCCCGCGGCCTGGAAAAACCGCGGGGGCGTCCCGTCCGTATGTCGTTAAGCGTCGATGGTGGAGATGCCCAGGGTGGTCTCCTCCAGCACGTCCAGCAGCACCCTTACCGTGTCCAGGCTGGTGAACACCGTGACGCCGTTGGCGACGGCGCACTCCCGTATCTCGTGGCCGTCGGACAATGCCCCGGTGCTGCGCACATCCCGTGTGTTGATGACGTAGGACACATAGCCCCCCTGGATGGCGTGGAGTATCTCCTCGCTGCCGTCCCGGAGCTTTTCCACCGTGTGGGTGCGGATGCCGCTGGCCTTCAGGGCCTTCGCCGTCCCGGCGGTGGCCAGGATGTTGAACCCCATGTCGTAAAACCGCCGGATGAGGGGGATGGCCTCGGCCTTGTCGTCGTCGGCGATGGTGGCCAGCACCGCCCCGTAGTTCATCATGCTCATGCCCGAGGCCTGCAGTGCCTTAAACAGGGCCCTGGTCAGGGTGTTGTCATAGCCGATGGCCTCGCCCGTGGACTTCATCTCCGGGGACAGATAGGCGTCCAGGCCCCGGAGCTTGGCGAAGGAGAAGGCCGGGACCTTCACATACCAGCGCTTTTTCTCCTCCGGGTACAGACGGAACAGCCCCTGCTCCTTCAGGGACAGCCCCAGTATGACCATGGTGGCGATGTCCGCCAGGGAATACCCCGTGGCCTTGGACAAAAACGGCACGGTCCGGCTGGACCGGGGGTTGACCTCGATGATATAAACCTTCTCCTCCCGGTCCACGATGAACTGGATGTTGTAAAGGCCCACGATGCCGATGCCCAGCCCCAGCTTTTTGGCGTATTCCAGGATGGTCCTCTTCACCTTGTCAGACACGCTGAAGGTGGGATAGACGCTGATGGAGTCCCCGGAGTGGATGCCCGTGCGCTCCACCAGCTCCATGACACCCGGCACGAACACGTCCCGGCCGTCGCATATCGCATCCACCTCCAGCTCCTTGCCCTGGATGTATTTGTCCACCAGCACGGGCTTGTCCTCGTCTATCTCCACGGCGGTTTTCAGATAGTGGCGAAGCTGCTCCTCGTCTGCCACGATCTGCATGGCCCTGCCCCCCAGCACGAAGCTGGGACGCACCAGCACCGGATAGCCTATCCGGGCGGCCGCCGCCACACCGTCGTCGATGTTGGTCACCGCCTGGCCGGGGGGCTGGGGGATGCCCAGCCGCTCCAGGACCTTTTCAAAGCTGTCCCGGTTCTCCGCCCGCTCGATGGCGGCGCAGTCCGTGCCGATGATGCGCACCCCCCGCTCCATCAGAGGCTGGGCCAGGTTGATGGCCGTCTGGCCCCCCAGGGAGGCGATGACCCCCTCCGGCTTTTCCCGCAGCAGGATGTTCATCACATCCTCCACATACAGGGGCTCGAAGTACAGCTTATCCGAGCAGGTGTAATCGGTGGACACGGTCTCGGGGTTATTGTTGATGATAATGGCCTCGTAGCCCGCTTTTTTGATGGTCTGCACCGCGTGGACGGTGGAATAGTCAAACTCCACCCCCTGGCCGATGCGGATGGGCCCCGCCCCCAGCACCACGATCTTCTTTTTGTCAGAGATGACCGACTCGTTCTCCTGCTCGTAGGTGGAGTAGAAATAGGGGATATAGCTGTCGAACTCGCTGGCGCAGGTGTCTATCATCTTGTACACCGGCAGCATCCCGCTCTCCAGCCGCATCTTATATACCGCCAGCTCCTCCATGCCCCACAGCCGGGCCACGCATGCGTCGCAAAAGCCCATGCGCTTGGCGGCGTACAAAGTCTCCCTGTCCCCCGGCGCGGCGGCAACGGTCCGCTCCATGTCCACGATGTTCTGTATCTTGTCCAGAAACAGCCTGTCGATGCCGGTGGCCTCGGCGGCGGCGCCGACCGTCCCCCCGGCCCGGAGCAGGGCGGCGATGGCGAAGAGCCTGTCGTCCCGTCCCTCCCGGATGTACGCCGTCAGCTCCTCCCGGGACCAGCCGTCGAACTTTTTCATGTACAGGTGGTCGGCCCCCGTCTCCAGGGAGCGGACAGCCTTCAAAAGGCTCTCCTCCAGGGTCCTTCCCACGCTCATCACCTCGCCGGTGGCCTTCATCTGGGTGGACAGGGTGTTGGAGGCGTCGGCGAACTTATCGAAGGGGAACCGGGGCATTTTCGTGACCACGTAGTCCAGCGCCGGTTCAAAGCAGGCGGGGGTATTGGCAAGGGGTATCTCATCCAAATTCATGCCCACGGCTATCTTGGCCGACACCCGTGCGATGGGATAGCCGCTGGCCTTGCTGGCCAGGGCAGAAGAACGGCTGACCCTGGGGTTCACCTCGATGACGTAGTACTGAAACGACGCCGGGTCCAGGGCAAACTGGACGTTGCACCCGCCCTTTATCTCCAGTGCCCGGATGATGCGCAGGGCGCTGTCCCGCAGCATCTGATACTCCCGGTTGGTCAGCGTCTGGGAGGGGCACACCACCACGCTGTCGCCGGTGTGGATGCCCACCGGGTCGATGTTCTCCATGTTGCACACGGTGATGGCGGTGTCGGCGCCGTCCCGCATCACCTCATACTCTATCTCCTTGTAGCCCCGTATGCTCTTCTCCACCAGCACCTGGTGGGCTGGGGACAGCTTCAGGGCGTTTTTCAGCATCTCCCGGCACTGGTCCTCGTCGTCGGCGAAGCCCCCGCCTGTGCCCCCCAGGGTGAAGGCGGGCCGCAGCACCACTGGATAGCCTATCCGGGCCGCCGTCTCCAGCCCCTCCTCCACGGTGGAGGCCACGTCCGAGGGCAGCACCGGCTCGCCCAGCTGCTGACACAGGTCCTTGAACAGCTCCCGGTCCTCCGCCCGCTTGATGCTCCGGCTGCTGGTGCCCAGAAGCTCCGTCCGGCA
>CANRNA010000206.1 GCA_947631805.1 uncultured Oscillospiraceae bacterium
CGGAACAGCTCCGCGCACACCGGGGCCAGCTTCGCCTCGGTGTAGCGGCTGGCGGCGTAGGCCATATCCCGGGAGTATACCTTGCCGAAGTTGCCCTTGGAGTCCACGAAGGGTACGTTCAGCGCCCCGTTGTCCGCCGTCAGGCGGACCATGGTCTCGTAAATGGCCGCGTCCCCGTGGGGGTTGTAGTGCATGGTCTGGCCCACGATGTTGGCGCTCTTGGTGCGCCCGCCGGTGAGCAGGCCCATTTTGTACATGCAGTAGAGAAGCTTCCTGTGGCTGGGCTTGAACCCGTCTATCTCCGGGATGGCCCGGGAGACGATCACGCTCATGGCGTAGGGCATGAAGTTCAGCTCCAGGGTGTCGGTGATGGGCTGGTCGATGACCTCCCCCCGCAGGCCCATCACGTTGGGGTCCGCGCCCCGCTTTGTCGGTCCTTCGTCTTTCGCTTTGCGTGCCATGGATATCTCTGCCTTTTCTCAGTGTGTCGTTATGAGCGTGAACGTCTCCATATAGCGCTCCGCCCCGGCGATGGGATAGATGAGCCCCACGGCGCACAATGATCCGTTGGGGCCCAGGTAGGGCATGGCCCGGGCGATGCTGTCGTCGGCAAGGGAGTTCTCCCGCTGGGCGGCGGAGAAGCCCCCGTCGTCGGGCATGGGCGGCAGGGCGTCGAACCAGACGTTCACCGCGTCACGCATCAGATCGTTGAACTGCTCCCGGTCCACCCCGGCGGCCTGGAAGAGCTCCCGGTCGCTGAGGCGCTCCCCTGCGGAGACGGACATGTTGTAAACATAGTAGTCACACAGGTCGTTGGCGTCATAGCGGACGACGGCCAGGATGGACAGCACGTCCCCCGCCGTTATCCAGCTGTAGCTGATGCTCATGATGCCGGACCACTCGCCGCTCTCGGCGGCGTACTGCACGTCGTACATATACCCCTCGTACAGGTCGTGCCACATAGCGGCGTTCAGGGCCGCCACCCCCGGACCGGGCAGGTCTATCTGGGGGATGTGATACTCCTCGCCGGTCTCGGAGACAAAGGTATAGGCGTCCGACACCGATACCTCGGCCCCGTCCGCCAGAGCGCCCGCGCTCAGGCTGAGCAGCAGCGCCGCGAAAAGCAGGATGCTCGTCAGTTTTTTCATGGGTGTACCCTCCTGTGAGTTTAAGAAATGTCCGCCAGTTCCAGGTATTTATACCCGTCCTGGGCGATGTGCTGCTTCCGCCCGGCCAGGTCGTCCCCCAGCAGCAGGTCGAAATAGTAGGCCGTGCGGGCCGCGTCCTCGGGCTGGACCCGGATGAGCCGCCGGGTGGCGGGGTTCATGGTGGTCAGCCACATCATCTCCGCTGAGTTCTCCCCCAGGCCCTTGGAGCGGTTGACGGTGAATTTGGCCTTGCCCAGCTCCTCCACGATCTTGTTCTTCTCCCCGTCGGAGTAGGCGTACCAGGTCTTCTCCCGGCAGGTTATCTCGTAAAGGGGCGACTCGGCGATATACACGTATCCCTCCCGGATGAGGGTGGGCGTCAGCCGCCAGAGCATGGTCAGGATGAGAGTGCGTATCTGGAAGCCGTCCACGTCCGCGTCGGTGCATATCACCACCTTGTTCCAGCGCAGGCTGCTCAGGTCGAAGTTGTTCAGGTCCTTGCCATGCTTGGCCACCTCCACGCCGCAGCCCAGCACCTTCAAAAGGTCGGTGATGATGTCGCTTTTGAAGATGCGGCCGTAATCGGCCTTCAGGCAGTTGAGTATCTTGCCCCGGACGGGCATGATGCCCTGGAATTCCGCGTCCCGGCCCATTTTGCAGGAGCCCAGAGCGGAGTCGCCCTCCACGATGTAGAGCTCCCGGTGCTCCGGGTCCCGGCTGCGGCAGTCCACGAATTTCTCCACCCGGCTCATGATGTCCATGGAGCCGGTGAGCTTTTTCTTGATGTTCAGCCGGGCCCGCTCCGCCTGCTCCCGGCTGCGCTTGTTGATGAGCACCTGCTCGGCCATCTTGTCCGCCTCGGCCTTGTGCTCGATGCACCATATCTCCAGCTTCTCCTTGAAGAAGTCGGTCATGGCCTCCTGGATGAAGCGGTTGGTGATGGACTTCTTCGTCTGGTTCTCATAGCTGGTCTGGGTGGAGAAGCAGTTGGTCACCAGCACCAGACAGTCCTGCACGTCCTGGAAGGATATCTTCGACTCAGTCTTCTGGTACTTTCCCAGCTTCTTGATATAGGCGTCGATGGCGTACACGAAGCCCAGGCGGGCGGCCTTGTCCGGGGCGCCGCCGTGCTCCAGCCAGGAGGAGTTGTGGTAGTACTCCAAAAGCTGCACCCGGTTGGAAAAACAGAAGGCCGCGGACAGCTTCACCTTGTATTCCGGCTTGTCGGCCCGGTCCCGGCCCCGGCGCTCCGCCTCGATGAACACCGGGGCGGTGAGGGGCTGCTCTCCGGCGGTCTCCGAGACGTAGTCCAGGATGCCGTGCTCGTATACATAGTCGGTGGTCTCGAACTTGCTCCCGTGCTGGATGCGCAGCCGGAAGGTGACGCCCGCGTTCACCACCGCCTGGCGGCGCAGGGTCTGGCGGAACCACTCCTCCGGGATGTCGATGTCTGTGAACACGGCCAGGTCCGGCTTCCACCGGTGGGTGGTTCCGGTCTTTTTCCGGTCCGCGGGGGACTTTTTCAGTCCGCCCACGATCTCGCCCTTTTCAAAGCACAGATCGTACCGGCTGCCGTCCCGCCAGACGGTCACGTCCATATATTCGGAGGAATACTGGGTGGCGCAGGCGCCCAGACCGTTCAGGCCCAGGGAGTACTCATAGCTCTCCCCCTCGTCGTTGGAATATTTGCCCCCGGCGTACAGCTCGCAGTACACCAGTTCCCAGTTGTAGCGGTTTTCCCCGCTGTTCCAGTCCACTGGGCAGCCCCGGCCGAAGTCCTCCACCTGGATGGACCGGTCCTCGAACCGGGTGACGGTTATCACGTCGCCGTAGCCCGCCCGGGCCTCGTCGATGGAGTTGGACAGTATCTCGAACACCGAGTGCTCGCAGCCCTCCAGTCCGTCGGAGCCGAAGATGACCCCTGGGCGCTTCCGCACCCGGTCCGCCCCCTTGAGCTGGCTGATGGATTCGTTGCCGTAAATTTCCTTCTTCGCTTTCGCCATGATTTCCTCGCTTCAATATCTTGTTGTCCGGTGGACATAATTAACCTAGTATAAGCACAGTATATCATGATTTTCAGAAAAAGCAAGAAGGACACCTATTTATAAAGAAGCGCGGGGGCCAAGGCCCCCGCCAGGCGGTGTGCGCGTTTCTCTCTCTGGGGATAGTATACGTCTAAATCCCCGGCAAAGCAAATACAATTTATGGAAAGGAGACATGCCATGATACCGGACTATGTATGGAAGGCCCTGTTCGTGGTGACGGGGCTGCTGCTCATAAAACGGGCCTACGG
>CANRNA010000207.1 GCA_947631805.1 uncultured Oscillospiraceae bacterium
GATCTGCCTGTGCACGGCCGGTATCAGCTCCGCCGGGATGTCCGAGGGCTGGACGTGGCCCGTCTCGATGAAGTGAGGGGCGCCGGTAGTGTATTTTTTTGTCAGGGCCAGGATGTGGTGCTCCCCGTCGAAGGAGACGGACTCGCAGCTGTACTCCGGGCCGGGGATGAATTCCTCGACGATGGCCTCCTCCCCGAAGGACTGGGCGACGGATTGGGGCACAGCGGCTGCCAGGGCTTCATAGCTCTCCACCTTGAAAATGCCCCGGCTGCCGGAGCGGTCCGTGGGCTTGACGATCATGGGATAGGCCATCCCCTCCAGCGCCTCCGGGGCGGGGGCGGCGCTGACCTTCACAAAGCGGGGGCAGGCCACGCCAGCGGCCAGCAGGGCCCGGCGCATGTCGTACTTGTTGGTGGCGATGCGGTCGGTGATGACCGGGTTGCAGGGGTTGCCCAGCTTGCGCTGGATATAGTTGACCGTGTGTACGGCCAGGTCGGAACCGATGGAGCAGCAGGCGCTCACGCCCACCGCCCGGCACACGTCCCATATCGTCTCCTTCTCCGTGATGGAGATGGGGTGGAACACGTCCGCCGCCTGTTCGCCCACGTCCCCCGCCGCCCAGGCGAACACATGGGTCTCCAGGCCCATCTGCTTCGCCTTTTCGATGAGGGGCGCCTGAAAGGCGTTGGCGCCGATGATGGCGATCTTTTCCATAGAGACTCCTTGTCAGTAGAAATACTGCCCGGTCTGAAGGATGCGGGCCAGATAGCACACGCCGCAGGCCAGATGCCAGGCCAGCAGCGCCCCGCCGCCCCACCGGACCAGGGCCCCGGCCCGGCTCCTCTCCCGGACCAGGGGCAGGAATTTTCCCATGGCGACGGTCCACAGAAGCCATATCGCCAGGTAGTATCCCCAGGTGAGGTTGCCGTGGGCGGCCCGGGCGCCGGTCTCATGGAGGCACAGAAGCTCCAGCCAGCTCACGGCCAGGCAGATGACGCCCAGCCGGGCGGAGGGGCTGTGAAGCCGCCGGGGCGAGACCAGCAGAACGAACAGGGGGAAGGCGCAGGGATAGGCCAGCCGGAGGACGGCATGGACGAGCTGGGAGAAAAAGTCTCCGACGCCGGAAAAAGAGGGGGAGAGGAAGTACAGGACCAGACCGGCGCTGTCAGCGCTCGCGGCCGCCGCCTCCGATGCAGCCGCCGCGCCCGTGCTCAAACCCCCGCCGAAAAACCGGAGGTATTGGAGCAGGAGGATGACGCCCGCCGGGATGAATGCCAGGGCCAGCTTGACGCAGAAGGGTAGCAACATGCCCCTGGTGCGCACTGCGTCCAGCAGAAGGAACAGGAAAATGGCCGGTGCGAAAAACTGCAAAAACGAGGGCTTGGCGCACACCCCCAGATAGAGGCAGAGGGGATAAAGGACAAGCTCCGTCCGGGTGAACACCGGCTCCCGGAACTGGGCCCAGAAGCCGCCGGTGAAGGCGAAGCTCTCCGGCCGGTGGGCGGGGAGGGTATCCGGGCGCCGGAGACGCCGGTCGTATATCCTCACGGTCATGTAAAACGTGGCCGCGGCGAAGGGCCGCACCATGATGTTAGTGGGATTGTGCCAGGTGTTCACCGCGTCCCGGCCCACGTAAAAGCCGTGGCCCGGCAGGGTGAGGCTCCCGGCCAGAAAGACCGCCAGCATGAGCACGGCCAGCAGCCACCGGGGCAGGGACCGGGGCAGAGCTCTGTCCCAGCTGAGGAAGACCAGCAGATAGGCGGCGGCGTTGGCCGCGGCGGTCACCAGGGCGGCGGCCGTCCAGATGTTGTCCGCGCCCAGCAGGATGATGAGCCGCACGCACACGTGCCACAGCCGCTCCTGGCCGCTGCACAGGGCATTCACCATGGCCCGGCCGTCCATGACCATGGCCCAGACCAGGTGGTCGATATAGTCGCTGTCCCCGGAGCGGAAGTTGAACACGGTCAGATATGTCAGCACCCCCAGCCCCGCCGTCAAAAGCAACGCCAGACCTCTCCGCCGCAGGAAGGAGAGGAGGGGAGCCAACGGGCGGAGCGCCTCTCCGCTCATTTACGGCCCTCCCGGTAAAAGGCGGCTACCGTCTCCGCCGCGTAGAGCACGTCGCTGTCGGTGATGCCGTAGTACATGGGCAGGCGCAGCAGCCGTTCGCTCTCCCGGGTGGTGTACCGGTCCTCCCCGTGGAACCGGCCAAAGCGGAGGCCGGCGGCGGCGGAGTGCAGGGGCACGTAGTGGAACACGCTTCCCACCCCGTTGGCCTTCAGATAGGCGATGAGGGCGGTCCGCTCGTTCAGGTCACGGGCCTTTATGTAGAACATGTGGGCGTTGTGGGCGCAGCCGTCGGGGATGTGGGGCAGGTCGATGTATCCCCGGTCCGCCAGGGGGGCGAGGGCCTGCCGGTAGAGCTCCCAGGCGTGGAGCCGGGCGGCGTTTATCTCCTCCGCCATTTCCAGCTGGCCGTAGAGATAGGCCGCGTTCAGCTCGCTGGGCAGGTAGCTGGAGCCCAGGTCCTCCCAGGTGTATTTGTCCACCTGGCCCCGGAGGAACCGGGCCCGGTTGGTGCCCTTCTCCCGGATGACCTCCGCACGGGGGTCCTCCTGGCGGAGAAGCAGCGCGCCACCCTCCCCCATGGAGTAGTTCTTCGACTCGTGGAAGCTGAAGCACCCGTAGTCCCCGATGGCCCCCAGGGCCGTGCCCTTGTAGGAGGCCATGACCCCCTGGGCCGCGTCCTCCACCACCTTCAGGCCCCGGCGGCGGGCGATGTCCATGACCGTGTCCATCTCGCAGCCCACCCCGGCGTAGTGCACCACGCACACCACCCGTGTCCGGGGGGTGATGGCGGGCTCGATGAGCGTCTCATCTATGTTCATGGTGTCCGGCCGGATGTCCACGAACACGGGCACGGCCCCGGCCAGCACGAAGGCGTTGGCCGTGGAGGAGAAGGTGTACGAGGGCATGATGACCTCGTCTCCGGGCTCCAGGCGGCACAGCAGCGCCGCCATGTCCAGGGCGTGGGTGCCGCTGGTGGTCAGCAGGGCCCTGGCCGCGCCGGTGTGCTCCTCCAGCCAGGCGTGGCACTTTTTGGTGAAGGCCCCGTCGCCGGATATCTTATGGGAGTGGATGGCCTCCAGGACGTAGGCGTCCTCCCGGCCGCAGTAAGGGGGTACGTTGAAAGGGATCATGATATTTCCTCCGATATGGCCGGTCAGCGGCGGCCATACATCCGCTCGTAGTAGTTCCTATACTCCCCGGAGACGATCTCCTCCCACCAGGGGCGGTTGTCCAGATACCAGCGGATGGTCTTTTTGATGCCGTCGGCAAAGGCGGTCTCCGGCTCCCAGCCCAGCTCCCGGCGTATCTTCTCCGGGTCGATGGCGTAGCGCAGGTC
>CANRNA010000208.1 GCA_947631805.1 uncultured Oscillospiraceae bacterium
GGCGACGCCTTCGAGCCCGTCACCGTCGTGGACGACGACACGGTGAAGATCGTGGTGACAGAGCTGAGCAATTCCCCCGCGGACGGCGCCGCGTCCTTCACCCTGGAGATCGAGAACAAGACCGACATGGGGCTGGATTTTGGCCTGAGAAACTTCTCTGTCAACGACATGATGTGCACGCCTCAATGGCGCGACGACTATTCGCTTACCTCGCTTACCGTTCCCGCCGGAGAGACCGTTTCCGCGTCGGCAAGCTGGGATGCGGACTCGCTCCAAAGGGCAGGCGTCAATTATGCCCAGAGCGCGGAGGGCATCATCCATGCGGAATGGAACTTCGACGAATACTATACCCAGTATCAGACCATCGATCTGACCGACGATTGGAACAACAACGGCGGCGCCGCGTACAACGCGTTGCAGGATCAGCTTGAAAGCTCCAAGCGGGATATACCCATTTCGCTGACATTTCCCCCTGTAGATACAGACGTCCCTGCCAGCGGGGAACTCACATACTACACGGATTTTGAGCCGGTGGTCATCGTAGACAATGAAGATATTACCGCGGTCGTCCATGACTTCTATAGAAGCGGTTATAGAGAGGGAGCGCTGGCCGTAAACGTATCTGTAGAGAATCACACGGCCCAGTCGCTGCGCATCACCGGAACTAGCAGTGCCGACGGAACGGAACTGCCCACTTTTGGTGTAGGCCCGGTCTCCGCTGGCAAGACCCTGGTGAGTCAGTATTACTTTAGCGGCGCGGAAGTAGGCGTCGACCTCTCTGCCGCGGAAACTGTTTCTCTGACGCTGACCTTTTATGACGAAGACAACAATGTCTATCTGGAAGCGTCTGTTGACCTCGACACGGCCTCGCGTTCGACCTCCTCTGACGGTACTTTCGGCATGGCCAAAAGCGCAGATAGCCAATCCGCGTCCCAGGAGGACAGCGGCGAGCTATATTGGGTCCCCGACCCGAAGGCCGACGCCGCCGCTATGACCACGCTGGGCGATAATGGCGAATATCTCCTCGGCATGACCTATACCGATGAAGTTTTTAGTGGATATCAAGCACTACTCCTCTACTTTGAAAATAACAGCAGTGACAGTATTGATTTCTATTCCTACAATGTCATGCTCAACGGTTCTCCGTTCCCTGATAACATGCCTAATGTATTTGCCAGCTTTTCAGAAGAGCTCCTGGTCCCGCCTGGCGGCGCCATCAATTTGGTTCTGATGGATGATATGGCTCCATTCCCGACTGGCGGCTTTAGTCTGGATTTCGATATTGACTACCTAAGCGCTGATCACTACGTCATTGCGAAAGACAGCATTTCCGCCACCGTCTCCGAGACGGGCGAGGCCACGATAACCTCAGTAAACTAAGTCTTCCCCATGGCCGGGGACGCGGCAGACAAAGGCACTGCCGCCGCCCCGGCCCTTTCTTTTTGCCCCCGCAGCCCGCTCCCGCAAAAGCCGGTCCATCGCAAAACACCCCTTTTCTTTTCCCCTGCGGCATGGTATACTTTTGTTAATCATCCTGCGCCGCGGCGTCTGCCTGCGGCGCTGTTTCAAGGGACCGCTTTTCATGAACGTATACGATTTTGACAAGACCATCTACCCCGTGGACAGCACGGCGCAGTTTTATCTGTGGTGCCTGCGGCGCTATCCCAAGACGTGGCGCACCCTGCCCTGCACGGCCTGGGCCTTTTTCTGTCTGGGGCTGAAGCTGAAGCCCAAGACCGCCTGCAAGCAGATATTTTACCGCTTCCTCCGCCACGTGCCCGCCGACGCGCCGGACATCTTCTGGCGGGAGCATTTGAAGGATATATGCCCCTGGTATCTGGCCCAGCGGCGGGAGGACGATCTTGTCATCTCGGCCTCGCCGGAATTTCTGCTCCGCCCGGCGGCCAGGGCCCTGGGCTTCGCCCTCATGGCCTCCCCCGTGGACCAGGCCACCGGCGTCTACCGGGGAGAGAACTGCCACGGCAGGGAAAAGGTCCGCCGCTTCCGGGAAAAATACGGCAGCGCGGCCGTGGAGGGCTTCTGGTCCGACTCCCGCTCCGACGACCCCATGGCCCGTCTGGCGGACCGGGCGTGGCTCGTCCAGAGAGACGGCGTCGTCCCCTGGTGAGGCGGTCCTTTCCCTCCCAGATATTGGGATTTACATAACACCGAAACATTGTATAACTTAGTCAAAAAATACCAAAAAAACCGATAAACATGTAAGGATTCGTCTATTGAAAACAGTCGTCGGGACGTAGTAGAATAAGTTATCGAAGGGGCAAGCCCCGAGCTTCGGAGGTTCATGGCTATGAGACTGTTGGAGCAGCGTATCCTGCGTGACGGCAAGGTGCGTGCGGGCGGTATCCTGAAGGTAGACGGGTTTCTGAACCACCAGATGGACGTGGAGCTGTTCAGCCTCCTGGCCAAGCAGTGGCACGAGGCCTTTGCTGATGACAACGTAAATAAGATACTCACCATCGAGGCATCCGGCATAGGGTTGGCCTGTATAGCCGCCCAGGAGTTCGGGTGCCCTGTTTTATTCGCTAAAAAGACAAAGACAAAAAACATCGACGGCTCGGTCTACACCACGAGGGTGGAGAGCTTCACCCACGGCACCACCTACGACGTGATCGTGGCGCGGGAGTATCTTCTGCCCACGGACCGGGTCCTTTTGATAGACGATTTTCTCGCCAACGGCGCGGCCCTGGAGGGGCTGTGCGACCTGGTGCATCAGGCGGGAGCCACCCTGGTGGGGGCGGGCATAGCGGTGGAGAAGTGCTTCCAGCCCGGGGGCGAGCGGCTTCGCTCGAAGGGGCTGCGCATCGAATCTCTGGCCCGCATCGGCTCCATGTCGGACACCGGTCTTACCTTCGTTCCCTGACGGACGGGCCTGTGTTGGGACAGGCCGTCCGCCCGTTTATTTCCCCACGCAGAAAAATATTTTTTAGGAGGACCACCATGAAAAAGTTCTTTTCCCTGCTGCTGGCTCTGTGCCTGGTACTGAGCCTGGGCGCCGCGGCCCTGGCCGACGGCGGCATCGCCCCTGAGGACCTGAAGATCGGCATGGTCTGCATCGGCGACAACAACTCCGGTTACGATGTCGCCCACATCACCGGTCTGGAGACGGCCATGGAGACCGTCGGCATCCCCGCCGAGAACGTCACCTACAAGTACAACATCGGCGAAGACGAGACCGCTGCCGACGCCTGCTACGACCTGGCCGAGGGCGGCTGCCAGATCATCTTCACCGACTCCTTCGGTCATCAGTCCTACACCCAGCAGGTGGCCAGCGAGTATCCCGACATCTCCTTCGTGGCCATGACCGGCGACCAGGCCGTTCTGTCCGGGCTGGACAACCTGTCCAACGCCTTCAACCACACCTTCGAGTCC
>CANRNA010000209.1 GCA_947631805.1 uncultured Oscillospiraceae bacterium
CCCTCCATAACGGCCATATCGCCGGTGTACTGCGGCGATATGGCCGCGCTCGTATCCGTGTACTCCATGATCTGGGGCATATCGCTGTCACAGCGGGCGTTGAGCGTGAGGGTGGCGCTCCGGGCGGTGCCCATGCCAAGGACCAGGTGATAGTACCTGTCGCCGTAATTTTCCGCCGTCAGATCAAAGGGCTCGATGCGGTCGTTCGTGACCTGCGTTCCCTCGTCGGGGGTGGCCATATAGCCTCCGCCGGTCAAAACGGGGACGGGCTGGAGCTGGCCGGAGGCCAACATGGCGTTTGCCTCCTCCACCCCGTCCGGGGCCGCCGCCTGGGCCTGATAGAGCTGGGAGAGCTTGTCCATGTAAAAGGACGTATCCCCGCCCTCCTCCCGGACGGCGGCCATCTCCCGCTCATAGCTGTCTATCTGCCGCTGTATGTCGCTTTTGAATTCCACCACGGCGCAGCTCTCCATATCATACAGGAGCCGGTCGGCGCCGACGGCGTCGAGCAGGCCGCTGACAGCGTCAAAGGAGATATCCGCCGGGGAGACGGCGACGACCGGCGCCGCCCCTTCCGGCACGAGGACATCGGCGGAAACTCTCACATGCGTCTTCGTCCCCTCTGTCTGGCCGCTCAGTTCGTATGCAAGGCTCTCCGGCGCCTCATAGACCGCGCCGTCCTCCGCCTCCGCGCTTACCATGGCCTCGATATATCCCTCGTCCTTGGCCGCCGCCGCGCCCTTTTCCGGGTTGGGCTGGCAGGCGCACAGCAGACATAGCGCCAGCGCCCACAGTCCCAGGCAGACGGGCCTTCTATTCTTCCTCACAGACATGGCGTTTCCTCCTTTGGGAGCTCTTCCGGCTCGTTCTATCGTAATAGTACCACCGGCCCGCTCCCCTGTCAAGCGAAACGCCTGTTCTTAAAAAAACCTTAAAAAATCCCGTTGGGGTGGATGACGGACCCGTCCACGGCGTTGATGGCCGCCAGCAGCAGCACGGCCTGGGCGGGCTCCTCCCACTGCCTCTCGCCGTCGTTGTACTGCACCATCGTCGGCTGGCCGTCGGCCTCATAAGCGGCGGCTGTGCCGTAAAAGCCGTAGCAGGGCGCCAGATAATAGTCCGTGGCGTTGTCCTTCATGGGCACGCAGGCCAGGCCCAGCTCCACCCTGTCCGCCGTGACGCGGATATCCACCCCGGTGATGAGCATCCTCTCCGCCGTCAGCATCTTCATCTGCTCCTTCGCCCGCTCCAGGACCTCTCCGAAGGGCAGCAGAGCCACGTCTTCATTGGCCGCGCCCACGGTCTGGGAGGCAGCGAGGTACCAGAAGGAGGACAAGTGCCCGGCGATGAACTGGAACTGCATGGTCTCCGGGCCGTAGACGGCGGCATACTGCTCGGCGGTATCGGGCGCATCCCCGTAAGGGGCGGCCTGGACGCCGTCGTACACCCGGGTCAGCAGCACGCTGTATTGATCCCCCAGGTCCCAGCCGCCTCCCAAGCCTGTGGCCCGGGCGGCGGTGTCCGACAACAGGGCCCACTGGCCCATGTCCATCCTCTCCGCCGCGGCCAGGGCCCACGCCTTCATGGCCTCGGCGTCCATCCCGGCTCCGCTGCCTTCCATCATCTCCCGGGCGTCCTGCTCGTTGATGGGAAAAGCGCTGGCGTTATGGACCCGGTAGCCCTCCTCCCGGTTGATCACGCTGAACACCCAGGGCTGCCCCTCCAGGGTTGACATGGCCTTTATCTCCCGGGCCCCGTCGTCTGCGAACATGCCCGCCATGTCCGGTGACTGGTAATAGGACGACGGGTGAAACTCCCAGGCGCAGGGCACGCTCCGCGTCTCCTCGGAGGCGGTCTGATACGCCTCCTCCAGCCGGGCGATGCGCCCCTCGAAGTCCTCCTTCACCTGCCTGGCCGTCTCCTCGTTGCCGCCGTAATAATCCAGCATGGCGTCCCAGTCGCTGATGAACTGTCTGTAATCCAAAATGGACTGCTCTATCTCCGCCCTGGTCATCTCCTCGCTGTACTCATATATCTCCTCGTCTCCGAACAGAGCACGGGCCATTTTCTCCGCCTGCTGGCCGCTTATCTCCATGGGCCGGACCGTCAGCACCGGCACAGGCCCGCTCACCACAGGCTCCGTCAGGGCCAGGTCGATGGATATGTCCCCGTCGGCGCTGGTGAAGCTGTCGGTGTATGTGACCGCCTCCGGTTCCCCGCTCTGTCCCGGCTCCGGCTGGGCGGACGCCTCCGTCCGGGCAGGGTCGGGGCTCTCCGTGTTTTCCAGCGCCGCCTGGAAGGCCCCGTCGTTTTTGCTGGTGACGACGGTCTTCTCCGGGGTGGGCTGGCATCCGGCCAGGGCCAGGATGGTCCCCGCCAGCATGAGCGCCATGAGCTTTTTCATGTTGCACCTCCAAAATCAGTTTCTGCGCAGCCGCGCTGTCGGTCGTCCCGCGGGGGACTCCCTATAATAAAAACGCGGTTTTCGCCCAAACTGTGACATGCCCATCGCTTCCAGCTCATTATGCGCCGCCTCTGCATCAGCCCGGCATCATATTTCTTAAGATTTCCTTAAAACCCCCGCCCCCTGTCGATGATGGTCCCGTCCACGGCGTTGATAGTCAGCAGGCTCCAGCCCGGTATGGTGTCGTTGTACGGCTCGTCCCACTCCCGGTTGACGGTCGTGCCGAAAAAGTCCCAGGCCGGGACGAGCATGGCCTCCCCCTCCCTGTCCTGGCGCAGCACCCGGACATAGCCCAGGCGGATGTCGTTCACGGTCACGTCCATGGTCCGGCCGTCGTTGGCCACCACATACATCTTCTCGAAGATGTCCATGATCTCGGAAAAGGGCAGCAGGGCCGCGTCCTCCGTCAGCTCTTCGCCGACGCTATAGGGGGACTGCCAGTCCAGGCCCACGACGCCCCCGTCGTCGATGTACATGGTCAGCGCCTCATAGGGCCAGGGCGACGCGTAGCTGTCGCCGTTCTGGGCGTCCATCATCCGGTTGCTGGCGTAGGTGACGGGCACCCCGCCCACCGTGCGGATGAACCGGAGCGTCCAGCAGCACAGGGCCGGTCGGCCGACCTCCTCCCATCCCTCGTCATACTGCTTGCCCACAGACCACAGCGTCAGCCCCGGCACCCCCAGCTTGTCCGCCAGGGCCGTGCCCGTGGCGACGGCCTCCTCTTTTGTGACAGCGATGTCCGGGATAGACCTGGGGTCAAAATCCGGGTGAAATATCCGGATCGTCTCGGGGTCTTCGTAATTCCAGCTGAAGCTGTTGTCCGCCTGGCCCCGGTGATATCTGGCCCAGCAGCTTCCCGCCTCGGTATCGTTGGATATCCAGAGCTTCTCGAAGCCGATATCCTGGGAAGAGCCCTGTCCCTC
>CANRNA010000210.1 GCA_947631805.1 uncultured Oscillospiraceae bacterium
TTGGCAGGAGCGTTTGCGTATTTATGAGCGCTTATTTGTCGGCCATCAGCACTTCCAGGGCGGCCAGACGGGCGGCCACGCAGAACAGCTGTACGGCGGCGGCCAGGGAGGGGATGTCGGGATAGGTGGGGGCGATGCGGATGACGTTGTCGCGGGGGTCCTTCCCGTAGGGGAAGGGGGCCCCGGCGGGGGTCAGCACCAGACCTGCCTCCTTGCACAGGGTGACGCACCGGGAGGCGGTGCCCTCCAGGCCCTCGAAGGCCACAAAGTAGCCGCCCCGGGGGCGGTACCAGGAACCGATGCCACGGGGGGCTATCTCCTGGTCCAAGGTGTGCAGCACGCAGTCGAACTTGGGCCGGACCAGGGCCGCGTGCTTTTTCATGTGGGCGTAGATGCCGTCCACGTTTTTGAAGAAGTTCACGTGCCGGAGCTGGTTTATCTTGTCGTAGCCGATGGTCTGTATGCCCATCTGCTTGAGCAGGAACTTGATGTTCCCCTCGCTGGCGGCCAGCACCGCCAGGCCCGCGCCGGAGAAGGTCACCTTGCTGGTGGAGGTGAACTCGTAGACCATGTCCTCCGTGCCCTGCTCCCGGCAGGCGTCGAAGATGTTGAGGAGCTTATCGTCCTCGTCCTCGAAGCCGTGGACGATGTAGGCGTTGTCCCAGAAGATGCGGAAATCGTCCGCCGCGGGACGGAGCGCCGCGAAGGCCCTTACCGTGTCGTCCGAGTAGGTGATGCCACTGGGGTTGGAGTACTTGGGCACGCACCAGATGCCCTTCACCTGGGGGTCGGACTCCACATACTCCTTGACCATGTCCATGTCCGGGCCGGTGGGCAGCATGGGGATGTTTATCATCTCGATGCCGAACTCCTGGCAGATGGCAAAGTGCCGGTCATAGCCGGGCACGGGGCAGAGGAACTTGATCGTCCCCTGCTGGCCCCAGGGGCGGCTGCCCTTGTAGACGCCCAGCAGCAGGGCCCGGACCACGGAGTCGTACATCAGGTTCAGGCTGGACTGGCCGCCCATGATGATGTTCTTCTGCTCCAGGCCCAGCAGGTCGGCGAACAGCTGCTTGCACTCGTCCACACCGGCCAGCTCCCCGTAGTTGCGCACGTCCGTGCCCTTGCGGGTGACGATCAGGGTGGCGGGGGCCTGGTCCAGCAGCGCCATGGACAGGTCCAGCTGCACCGGGTTGGGCTTGCCACGGGACATGTCCAGCTTCCGGCTGATGGACTTTAGGTCGTTGTACTCCTTGGAGACGGCTTCGTATTCCGCCGCCAGCGCTTTCGCGTCCATATCAAGATAGCTTTTCACGGTCATAACCATTCCTTATAAATTATTCCACTACAGTATAGGCAATCCCCGCCGGTTTTGCAATCCTTTTTCCGCTCAAATCGAAATTTTCGGGAAATTGCCCAACGGGAAGGCCCAGGGCGGTCCGGCCCTGCTCCATATTATGGGCGGCGGGAGCCGCTCTCCGCCAGATAGGCCCTGGCGTCCTTGATGAAGCTGGCGATGATGAGCACGATGACCAGGGCGATGGGGAAGGCCGCGATGATGGACACGGTCTGCAGGTTGTTCATGGACCCCTCGGAGAAGATGAGGGCGATGGGCAGGAGGATGAGCATAATGGCCCAGAACAGCTTCATCTTCCGGCTGGCCTCCTCGTCCCCCTGAAACTGGCGGTAGCTGTACTGGCTGGCCACCAGGGTGATGGAGTCGAAGCTGGTGGCGTAAAAGGCGATCATGCTCAGAGCCAGCAGGGCCAGCACCAGCTTGTGGGCGGGGAGAGTGCCCAATATGGCGATGACGGTCTGATACAGGTCCCCGCAGGCCTCATAGAAGGCCAGGCTGTCGAACCGGCCCATCATCTGGAGCCCCAGGCCGTAGTTGCCCAGCACGATGAAGGAGATGAGGGTGCTGCTCACCCCGAAGATATAGGTGCCCAGGATGACCTGCTTCACCGTCCGGCCCCGGCTGATGCTGCCCATGAAGAAGGGAGAGGCCACCGCCCACACCATCCAGTATGCCCAGTAGAAGATGGTCCAGTTCTGGGGGAAGGAGGAGGTGCGCAGCGGGTCGGTCCAGGTGGAGAGGCCGATGTAGTTTTGCAGCATATTGCCCAGGGCGGTGAAGCCGGTCTCGATGATATACCGGGCCTGGCCGCCGAACAGGAGCACATACCCCAGCAGCGCCCCAAACAGCCACATGCAGGCGTTGGCAAGCCACGATACCCCCCGGATGCCCTTCATCACCGCCAGGGTGTACACCAGGCAGGTGACGGCCAGGATGGCGATGGTCAGATACTTGGAGCTGGGCACGCCCACCAGGGAGGTGAGGGCGGCGGACAGCAGGGGCGTGGCCACGGAGAAGGTGGTGGCGGTCCCGGCGATGAGGGCCACCACCGCCAGCACGTCTATGATCCGGCCCGGAGCCCGGTCCGTCTTAGCCCCCAGCAGGGCCCGGCAGGCCTCGGAGTACTTCTGCTTCTTCACGCCCCGGACGTGGAGCATAAAGCCGAAGCAGGCCGCCAGCGTGGCGTAAAAGCTCCACACCGTGGGGCCCCAGTGGAACAGCGGGAACGTGGAGGCCCAGTCCTGGATGGAGCCCATCTCCGCCACGTGGGGCTCCTGGGCGTAATAGATCCACTCGCACAGGGAGTAGAACAGGATGTCCGCCGCCAGGCCGCAGGTGAACACCATGGCCCCCCAGGTCCAGAAGCCGTATTTCGGCTTCTCCCCAGGCCTGCCCAGGGTGATCTTCCCCAGGTCGGAAAAGGATATCCACAGCGACACGATGAGCACGCCCAGGCCGATGATGAGGTAATACACCCCGAAGGTATCCCCCAAAAAAGACCGGATGGCCGAGAGAGTGGCGGTGGACCGCTCCGGGGCCAGCACAAACAGCACGCACAGGGCCAGTATGGCCCCAAAGGGCACGATGGTGGTGGCCGGGTCCAGACGCCGCCCGGCGGGGGGAGCGTTTTTCTTTTTCATGGTCATTATCCCTCCTCTGGCCCCAGAAGGGGCCGGTAGCTTGGGTCGACGGCGGCCAGCTCCGCCAGGCTGTCTATCTCCAATACGTCGTCCCGGCCCATGGGGCGTATCCCCAGCCGGTACTGGTCCGGGTGGCAGAACAGGGCCACGTCGTCCCAGTATATCTGCCGGTTTCGCTTTTCCATGAATTCCAGCTCCAGGTGACCCCGGAGGCGGCGGCCGTCCTCCGCCGTCCAGCGGGAGACGCTGTAGAGCTGCCACCCGCCGCTGCCGCCGGTGCGGCTGCAATGGGTGACGATGCCCTCCGTCACCGTGAGCAGCCACTCGTCGGTGTGGCCGTCGGTCCACACGCAGTT
>CANRNA010000211.1 GCA_947631805.1 uncultured Oscillospiraceae bacterium
CGGACGCTCTTTTCCACCAGCACCTGGTGCACCGGGGAGAGCTTGAAGGCGTTCAGACCGATCTCGATAAGCTCCTCCTCGTCGTTGGCAAAGCCTCCGCCCGTGCCCCCCAGGGTGAAGGCGGGCCGCAGCACCACCGGATAGCCGATGTCCTCCGCCGCCTTTTTCGCCTCCTCGATGGAATAGGTTATCTCCGAGGGGATGACCGGCTCGCCGATGGACTGGCACATCTCCTTGAACAGCTCCCTGTCCTCCGCCTGCTCGATGCTCCGGCTGGGTGTCCCCAAAAGCTCCACCCGGCACTCCCGCAAAATGCCCTTTTTCTCCAGCTGCATGGCCAGATTCAGCCCTGTCTGGCCCCCGATGCCGGGGATGATGGCGTCCGGCCGCTCATAGCGCAGTATTTTCGCCACATATTCCAATGTCAGGGGCTCCATATACACCTTGTCCGCTATGGTGGTGTCGGTCATGATGGTGGCCGGGTTGGAGTTGCACAGTATGACCTCGTACCCCTCCTCCTTCAGCGCCAGACACGCCTGGGTCCCCGCGTAGTCGAACTCGGCCGCCTGCCCGATCACGATGGGGCCGGAGCCGATGATCAGCACCTTTTTGATATCCGTTCTTTTCGCCATTGCCGCGCCTCCGATGATAGATATGTGAAATGGTTCATTTCCCGTTTTGATAGACCACCCGCCCGCCGCACACGGTCAGCGCGCAGGTGCCGTACAGCTCCCGCCCCGCGAAGGGGGTCGCCCGCCCCTTGGACAAAAACCGCTCCGGGTCCACGGTGTAGGGGCTGTCCAGCTCCCAGACCGTGTAGTCCTCCCCCGCCGGGATGGAAAAGCGCCGCCGGGGATTGACAGCCAGAAGCTCTATCAGCCTGTCCAGACTTATCGTCCCCGGCCGCACCAGGCAGGTATACAGCACCGGGAAGGCCGTCTCCAGCCCCACCACGCCCATGGCGCTTCCCGCCAGGCCCCGGGCCTTCTCCTCCCGGCTGTGGGGGGCGTGGTCGGTGGCGATCATGTCTATGGTGCCGTCCGCCACCCCCTCCAGCAGCGCCATCCGGTCGGCCCGGGAGCGCAGAGGCGGATTCATCTTGAACCGGCCGTCCTCGGCCAGGTCGTTTTCGTCCAGCGTCAGATAGTGGGGCGCCGTCTCGCACGTCACGTCCACCCCCTCCGCCTTGGCCCGGCGGATGAGGGCCACGCTCCGGGCGGTGGAGATGTGACACACGTGGTAGGCGCATCCGGTCTCCTTGGCCAGGCGCAGGTCCCGCTCTATCTGCCGCCACTCGCTCTCGGCGCTGATGCCCCGGTGGCCGTGGGCCGCGGCGTAGGCCCCGTCGTGGATATAGCCCCCGTGGAGCAGGGAGTTGTCCTCGCAGTGGGCGGCGATGAGCTTTCCCAGGCTCTTCGCCTTCACCATGGCCGCGCGCATCATCTCCTCCGACTGGACGCCCCGTCCGTCGTCGGAAAAGGCGACGGCGGCCCCCATCCCCTCCATATCCGCCAGGCGCTCCCCCCGCTCTCCGGCGGTGATAGCCCCGTAGGGGTACACGTGGATGAGCCCGTCCCGGTCTATGATGGCCTGCTCGGCAGCCAGGGTCGGGCCGCTGTCCGGCACCGGGTCCAGGTTGGGCATGGCGCACACGGCGGTGTACCCGCCCCGGGCCGCCGCGGCGGAGCCGGTGGCGATGGTCTCTTTATAAGAAAAACCCGGCTCACGAAAATGCACATGCACATCGCAAAAACCGGGAAAAACAACATATCTGCCAGGACCGAGCCCCGCGAAGGGGACACCCGCCCCGTCCAAACGGGGATAGAAACAGGAATACGTCTCTTTTTTGAAAAAACTGACGCTCGCTCCCTCCATGGACACAGTCTCCCTTCCCTCGTGATAATGATTATCTGATGGCGAAACGCCATAAGGCGTTGCGCCGAGCCGCTTTGCGGCTGAAGCAAAACAGCGTAGCTGTTTTGCCAGATCCATTGCAATGGACATCGCGCAAATGATCGTTGGATCATTTGCTGCCAAACGTGTCGTTTGGCAGCGAAAACATTCGTTTTCGCCTTGCGATGATCATTATAGGCTCTCCGTTTCGCGGCATTATACCATAGGCCCCCTTGCCTTGTCAACGCGCCGCCGTCCCCGCAAACCCTTGGCCCCCAGGCCCTGTGGGATTGTAACTATTTGGAACCTATTCCCCTCTCCCTTTGGGGCGAAAGGACGCCGGGCAGTGGGTCCCCACCGCCCGGCGCCGCCGCATATTTTGCTCTCTCAGCCTCGGCTCATATACAGGCCGATCAGCTCCTCCACCCGGTCGTTATAGCCCTCCGACTGGCGGAGATGCTCCACAAACTGGTCGATGGTGGGCGTGGCGAAGCTCTGCTGGGCATACCACGCGCTCGCCATGTCGAAGAAAGCATCCTCTCCCATGGCCTGCCGGACCTTCCACAGAAAGTCCTTGCCGAACTCATAGATGACGATGGCGTACTGGTCGGAGTACGCATCCCCCGCCAACTCCTTGAAGTCGTCCAGGCCCATGTCCACCCGGTAGGGCTGGGTCTCCAGGCTGCTCTCGAACATGTCCGCCCACAGGCTCACCTGCCCGTCTATATCCGCCGGATCCACCCCGCCCACGTACTGCCTGTATACCTGCTCGCAGAAGGCGGCGAAGCTCTCGTCCAGAAGAGGTTCGTCGTACTGGTCGTTGCCCACCACGCCGTAGAACCACTGGTGGGCCGCCTCGTGGCTCACCACGGTCGCCAGGGTCCCGTCCTCGACCTGGCTGTCGGAGACGTTTATGATCTCCACCAGACCGGGGTACTCTATCCCTCCGGCAACATCCGGCATCAGGGCCACGCACACGTCCAGCTCGCTGTAGGGATAGGGGCCGAACTTCTCCCCGAACAGGGCGACGGAATCCAGCGCGATATCCAGCGACGCCTTCGCCTGGGCGCTCTGGTCTGCCGTGCCGTAGCTGTTCACGGTCACCCCGTCGATCTGGCCGGTATAGGGCTCGGCAAACTCGGTGCTGGCCGTTATCACCAGATCCCGCATCCGCTGGGCGCTGATGCGCCACACGGCCTGGCCGTTCCCGGTACCCTGGAGGGTCTCCTCCCCGGAGGCGACGACGGTGTACTCCTCAGGCAGGCGGAGGGTCAGCTCATAGTCGGAGCACTCGCTGAAAAACGCCTCGCCGTTGAACTCGTAGGGGTGGGTGACGAACTGCCCGTCCCGCCACACGCACAGCACGGGGTAGAACTGGCACAGCCTGTACGTGGTCCCGTCGCTGCCGTCGAAGCTGCACACCTGAAAGCGCTCGCTCTTGGCGTGGGGGATGTCCGC
>CANRNA010000212.1 GCA_947631805.1 uncultured Oscillospiraceae bacterium
GCCAACGGCAGCAAGCTGCCGGGCCTGTCCACCGGCCTGACCGACATAGACGAGTGTCTGCAGGGACTGGGAGAGGGAGACCTGGTGCTCATCGCCTCCCGGCCCGGCATGGGCAAGACAAGCATCGCCCTGAACATCGCCGTGAACGCCGCCAAGTCCTCCGGCAAGACGGTGGCCATCTTCTCCCTGGAGATGAGCCGCCAGCAGCTGGTGCTGCGTATGCTGTCGTCGGAGAGCCATATCGACCTGTACCAGCTCAACCAGGGGCGGCTGAACGCCGAGGAGTGGGGCAAGCTTGCGGAGGCGGCGGGGGCCCTGTCCAAGGTGGACATCCGCCTGGACGACAACCCCACCATGACCGTGGCGGAGATGGCCGCCCAGTGCCGCCGTATCGAAAACCTGGGGCTGGTGGTGGTGGACTACCTCCAGCTCATGCAGAGCGCCGGGAGCGGCAACACCTGGGCCAACGAGAGCCGCACCCAGGCCGTCAGCGACATCAGCCGTATGATGAAGGTCACCGCCAAGGAGCTGGGGGTACCCCTTGTGTGCATGAGCCAGCTCAGCCGCGCCAACGAGGCCAGGCAGAACAAGCGGCCCATGCTCAGCGACCTGCGGGAGTCCGGCTCCATCGAGCAGGACGCGGACGCGGTCATCGGCCTTTACAGGGAGGGGTATTACAACCAGGAGTGCGAGGACCCCAACTCCGCCGAGGCCATCATCCTGAAAAACCGCCACGGCCGGGTGGGGACCGTCTATCTGCGGTGGATACCGGAGTACACCGCCTACGTCAACGACGAGCGCCGCCACGACGAAGATGGATACTGACCTGTTGCCGGGAGACGGGCTCATCCTGTGCGCCGTCAGCGGCGGGGCCGACTCCATGTATCTGCTGTGCCGCCTGGAGGAGATGGGCCTGAACATAGCGGCGGCCCACTTCCACCACGGCCTGCGGGGTGCGGAGGCGGACAGGGACCAGGCCTTCGTGCGTGACCACTGCGCCCGGCGGGGCATCCGGTTCGTCACCGAGAGAGGGGACACGGCCGCCTTTGCCGCCCGGGAGCGGATGGGCGTGGAGGAGGCGGCCCGGACGCTGCGCTACCGGTTTTTGGAGCGGGCGGCGGACGAGCTGGGGGCGGCGGTCATCGCCACGGCCCACACCGCCGACGACAACGCCGAGACGCTGCTTTTGCACCTGGCCCGCGGGGCCGGGCTCCGGGGCCTGGGGGGCATACCGCCCCGCCGGGGGCGGGTGGTCCGCCCTATGCTGGACGTGACACGCCGGGAGGTGGAGACCTATCTCCGGGAGCGGGGCATCGAATGGGTGACCGACTCCACCAACGGCCAGGACACCTACGCCCGCAACCGGGTGCGCCGGTGGGCCGTACCGGCCCTGGAATCGGTGGACCCGGCCTTTGTCCGCGCGGCGGGCCAGACCATGGCCCTGCTCCGGGAGGACGAGGCTTATCTGACGGCCAGGGCGGAGGAATTTCTCCGCGCCTGGGGGGACGGCCGGTCCGTTGACGCTAAGGCCCTGGCGGCGGAGAGCTGGCCGGTGGCGTCCCGTGCGGTGCGCCTTCTGGCAGGGCGGGAGCTGGAGGCGGTCCACGTGCGGGCCATCCTGAAGGCGGCCCGGGACGGGGGCGCGGCGGACGTGCCCGGCATGCGGGCAGCCAGGACAGGGGGAAGGCTCGTGTTCGGGGCTAGGGAGGCCCCGGCCCTGCCGGAGCGGGCGCTGCTCGTGCCGGGACGGGTGCTTCTGCCGGAGGCGGGACTGGCCGTGACGGCGGAAAAATTAACAGCCTGTCCCCAAGTTGTTCACAAATCGTACAACATTTTTTTCTTCCAATATGAGAATATATGTGGTAGTATATCTGTCACCGGCCGTCGGCCGGGGGACGGTCTGCGCCAGCCGGGCCGGGGCTGCACCACAAAGCTGAAGCAGCTCTTCGCCCAGAGGGGCATACCGGCCTGGGAGCGGCAGAGCGTGCCGGTGCTCCGGGACGGGCGCGGCGTGCTGGCGGTGTACGGCATCGGCCAGGACGAGCGGGCCATGGCGGGACCGGCCGACAGAGACATCATAAAGATAGAATTCCGGCCATTGCCGGACGAGGGAGGGGCACAGACATGAACCAGGACGTAGAGGAAAAGCTGTTTGCCAGCGAGGAGGAGCTCAAGGCCATCATCGCCCGGCTGGGCGCCCAGATAACCGCCGATTACGCGGGAAAGACGCCCCTTTTCGTGGGCGTGCTCCGGGGCTGCTTCATCTTCATGGCCGACCTGGTGCGGGCCTGCGACCTGCCGTGCACCATAGACTTCATGGTGGTGTCCAGCTACGGCAAGGGGACAACTTCCACCGGCGCGGTGAAGATCATCAAGGACCTGACGGAGAACATCGAGGGCCGGGACGTGATCATCGTGGAGGACATCCTGGACAGCGGCAACACTCTCAGCTATCTGAAAAAGTATATGGAGGCCAGGCGGCCCGCCTCTATCCGCATCGTGACGCTGCTGGACAAGCCGGACCGGCGCACGGCGGATGTGAAGGCGGATTACGTGGGCTTTACCATCCCCGACGCCTTTGTGGTGGGCTACGGGTTGGATTACCAGGAGAAATACCGCAACCTTCCGTATATCGGCGTGCTGAAGCCGGAAATCTATTCATGAGGTAGATCAATGGACAATATGCCTGGAAAAAACAACAACGGCCGCCCCGGCGGGCCCGGCGGACCGACTCCCGGACCGGGCGGCGGTGGCGGCGGCAATAAGCGGGCCAGAGACATCGGCTTTTACGCCCTTGTGCTGGTGATACTGCTGGCGACCGTTTTTTCCTTCACCAACAACGGCGCTTCCGTGGAGCTGGCCTATTCCGAGGTGATAGACCTGTTTGAAGCCCGGCAGGTGGAGGCGTTCGTCATATCCGGCAACGAGCTGACGCTGTATCTGCGCCAGCCGGTGTCCGGCCAGACGGAGATAACCCGCACCCTCCGGGACGTGGACCGGTTCTATGAGGACCTGGGCCGCACCATCCGGGAGCAGAAGGCGGACGGCATCCTCAAGGAGTACGACGACAACGAGGGCTTCGTGGCCCCCTGGTGGCTGTCGTTCCTGCCCTATCTCATCGTCGTGGTGGTCTTCGGCGTGCTGTGGTACGTGATGATGAGCCGGGCCACAGGCGGTGGAGCGGGCGGCGTCGCCCGGTTCTCCAAGGCCCGGACAAGGGTGGCCAACGACGAGCAGAAGCGCAAGACCTTCGCGGACGTGGCCGGGTGCGACGAGGAGAAGGAGGAGCTGCAGGAGGTAGTGGAGTTCCTCAAGGACCCCGCCGCCTA
>CANRNA010000213.1 GCA_947631805.1 uncultured Oscillospiraceae bacterium
TACAGCCAGTCCCGGACGTTCAGGCCCTGGCCGTAGACCGGCAGGGGCTTGTCCGCCAGGGCGTTGGCGATCATGAGGGGGATGAGCTTTTCCGGGAACTGATAGGGGCCGTAGTTGTTGGAGCAGCGGCTGATGGTGGCGTTCAGGCCGTAGGTCCGGCAGTAGGCCGACGTGAGCAGGTCCGCCCCCGCCTTGGAGGCGCTGTAGGGGCTGGAGGCGTGCAGGGGGGTGGCCTCGGTGAACAGCATGTCCGGCCTGTCCAGGGGCAGGTCCCCGTATACCTCGTCGGTGGAGACCTGGTGGAAGCGGATGTTCCCATGGGCCAGGCAGGCGTCCATCATCACCTGGGCCCCCAGTATATTGGTCTGCAAAAACAGCTCCGGCGTCTCGATGGACCGGTCCACATGGGTCTCGGCGGCGAAGTTCACCACCGCGTCGGGCTTTTCCGCCCGGAAGATGGCGTCGATGCCCGCCCGGTCCCGTATGTCCTGCTTGTAGAAGACGAACCGGGGGTCCTCCATGGCCCTGGCCAGGGTGGACATGTTCCCGGCGTAGGTCAGACTGTCCACGCACACCACCCGGACCTCCCGGTAGCTGTCCAGCAGGTGATAGACGAAGTTCGCGCCGATGAATCCGGCGCCGCCGGTGACGAGAATGGTATTGTTCATAGGGTATCTCCTTAAAACATTATCGGAACCACACCACCGTGCCCCGGATGAGCAGCAGCGCGGTGGGGGCGATATAGACGAAGCAGAAGCAGACTGCCGCCGCGCCGTAGAACAGCCACAGGGCTATCCTCCCCAGGGGCCGGGGCACGGGGGCGCTCAGCCGCCGCCGAAAGCACAGGCCCAGAACGCCCAGGACCAGGCACGCGCAGGACACATAGAGCCCCCGCCCCGCCGTGAGGCGCTCCGGCGTTCTGGTGAGCACCACGGTGTTCTCCCCCTCCTCCAGGGGCACGGCCATGGCGGTGGCCAGCGGATAGCGCAGCTGCACCTCCCGGCCGTTCACCGTGGCCTCCCAGGGCAGGGCGCACAGGGGCAGGAACAAAAGCCGCCCGGCCCGGTCCGCCGTCACGGTGACGGATAGGCCCGTGTCCCAGGTCTGGACGGTCATATCCCCGTCCAGGGAGGCGTCATCGGCAAAGCCGTCCAGGGCCCGCTTGTCCAGGGCCGTGAGGGCGATGTCCTCCCCGTCCAGCTCCAGGGGGGAGGTGAACTGTATCTCCACCGGGCCGGGGCCGAACAGGCCCAGGGACAGCAGGTTGGAGTTGAAGGCCGCCGGATAGGCGCCGTTTTGCAGGTTGAGATAGGTGGGCACGGCCACGCTCTTCCCCCCGGCGGTGATGTTCCGCACCGAGCCGTCAAAGGAGGCGTAGAGGAAGGCGGGGCGCTCCAGGGTGCAGGTGAGGGTGTATGTCCCGGTCCTGTCCCCCTCCCGTGTCATGGCGTCCGGGACCACGGCATAGGCGATGGTCCCCTCCGAGCCGGTGAAGGCCCGGTAGAGGGCGTTCAGCCGGTCAGGGAGCGTTTCCAGATCGAAATAGTCATCCAGGGCCCCCTCGTCGTACATCAGGCCGATGACGCCGGGGTAACGGCTCCGGCCCACCTGCACCCCGGCCACCGTGTCTCCGGGCAGATACAGGTCTTCGTCCAGGGGCAGCACGGACAGGACCCGGTCCACCCCCAGGAGCATGTCGGTGAACACGGTGCCGCCCACGTCGGTGAGCCGGAAGTAGTTGACGGTGTAGCCCAGCTCCCGGAACACCCCCAGCCGGGTGGCGGAGTTGCCCGAGGCCACGCTGGACAGGGCGCTGACCCCGGCGATGGCGGGATAGCCCGCGTTTAGGCTGCTGTCCACGTTTTTCGTCCGGGACAGGGGGGATATGTCCTGGCCGGAGAAGTAGTCATAGAGGGCGTCCGCCGCCTCGATATAGGCAGGGTCGTATTCCCGGGTGTAGGTGTGGTCGTCGCTGGGGGCCACCAGGCCGTAAGCGTTCACCCCGGTCTGGAGCAGCACCAGCGCCAGGGCCGTCCCGGCGGCGGCACGGGGAAAGCGCCGCAAAAGGATGAAGTAGAGCGCCGTGAAGGCCAACCCCGCCAGCAGGTACATCCCCGCCCAAATGAGCTCCTTTTTCTGCCCCATGGCGGTGAGGAACACCGCCCCGTATTCCTGATAGACGGCCGTCAGCCGGGGCAGAAGGACCGCCAGAAGGACCACCGGGACCGGCAGCAGCAGGACCAGCCGCCGCCCCGCCGGGGGGATGTCCGCCGCCGGGAAGCAGGACCGCTCGTCCAGCGCCAGGGCTGCCCCGGCGATAAGCGTGGCCGGGAGCATGTAGCCGTAGCGCATGGGGAAGAAATTGTACTGGCCGAAGTGCCAGGCGGTGTCGATGTTGGTGAAGACCATGGGAATGGTCAGCATCCCCAGCATATAGGCGAAAAACAGGGCGGTCTGCCGCCGGGCATCCTGTTCCGCCGGGGCCGTCAGGGTCCTGTCGGAGAGGGCCTGGGCCAGCAGGGCGAAGACCGGGCTCATCCCCAGCAGCATCAAAATGGTGTGGCGGATGTTGGGGATGTTCCAGGTGCTCATGCCGGAGAGAAGGCCGGAGTCCATATTGCTCTGGAACCGGGAGGACCCGGCGATGCCCGAGGAGCTGGAGAGCCAGAAATACGCGCTGAGCCCCAGAGCCAGCGCCGTGGCCGCCCCCAGCCGGAGGGCCCGGTCGCCCCGGCGCTCCCGGGGCAGGAGCAGCAGGATATACCCGAAGGCGAACAGCAGCACGTATATGGTGGCCATATAGGCGTAATATACGCTGCAATACAGCAGATATCCGTAGGCCAGCACGTACCAGACCCAGCGGCCCTCCCGCAGCAGCCGCTCCAGACCGAACAGCAGCACGGGAAAGGCGGCGGCCACGGTCAGCCAGGAGAAGTTGGAGTAGTATTGCAGCACGAACCCGCAGAAGGTGTAAAGCAATGTCAGCGCTGTCCGCCAGAGGCCGGACACACGGGGAAAGCGGAACGACAGCGTCAGGGAGGCGGTCATGGCGATGAACAGCAGCTTTGCCCCCAGATACAGGCTCAGCCCCTCCAGAACGTGGTCACGGGCCACCAGCAAAAACACCAGGCTGGACGGGGACAGCAGCGTCTGCCACGCGGCGCCCCGGTTCTCGGCCAGGCCGGAGAACCAGCTGAGCGCCGGGGCGGTCCTGCCGTGGAGCACGTCCCACAGCTGGTAATAGCCCGGCACATAGAACTGGGCCGTGTCCGCGTA
>CANRNA010000214.1 GCA_947631805.1 uncultured Oscillospiraceae bacterium
CGCCGCTCTCCTTATCCTTCATTTTAAAAGTGTATTTCCCGCCAGCGGAAAGCGCAGTCGGAAGCGAAAACCATGCCCGCTTTATCCCGTTCAGCTCCGTCTCTACCTTCACGTCTTCACTGTTGACGGTCTGAGAGCCAAATTCGTAGTTAAACTCATCTGCCGTCTTATCAGCGTCAAATGTGAAATGCACTACGTTTTGCGCATCCTTCGCGCCTTTGCTAAGATAGGGCGCGCCCTTGTGAGAATAACCCAGCGTCCTGATCGTCACGGTCTCCGCCGCGGGGGCGGGGGCAGTCAGGGTGTTGACAGCCGGGGCCGGGGTCGCTTCGGCCTCGCCCTGCTGGGGCTCCGGCTCCCCGGACGGCTCCGGGGCCGGGGTCTCATCCGCCGCGGGGGTGCCGGTCGGCTCCCCGTCCGCCGACGGGGCATCTCCGCCGGGCTCCTCCGGCGTCGTATCCTGCTGGGAGGGCGCCGCCGTCGGCTCATCCATCCCTCCGTCCGGTCCGCGCATGGTCATGCCCGTGCACAGGCTCATGACCATGAGCAGCGCCAGCGCCAGAGAGAGCATCCTTTTCTTCATCGCAAGATTCCTCCTTTCGGCCGGTCGCCCGGCCTGGCGCGGGCCTGAGGCCCGCCGTAAGACTGCCCGGTATCCCCAGGCGCCGTTTGCGATGCCGCCGCGCGCTTTTACGCCGACTGCATACAGATATGATGATTATACCACAGTCCCGGCGGCGGTTCAATCCCCTCCGCCCCATAATATTTCACGGCGCTCCCGGTCCGGGAGCGCCGCTTTTGCGTGTCTGTCTTCTCTTATGCCCGGACGGACTGGACCAGGGCCTCCGCCAGGTTCTCCAGCTCCGCCGCCTTGCTCTCGTTCAGCGACGAGGCGAGGCTGAGCCGCTCGTTCAGAAGCGTCATGTTCTTCAGCTGGTCGGTGATGAACGCGCTCATCAGATCGCCGCTCTTCACGGCCCAGGAGCCGTTCTCGATGACGGCGAAGGTCCGGTTTTGCAGGTTCAGGGCCTTCATGTCCATGAGGAAGTTGTGCATCACCGGGTAGATGCCCAGATTGTAGGTCACGCTGGCCAGCACGATGTGGCTGTACTTGAACGCCTCGGCGATCAGGTAGCTGACGTGGGTGTTGGACACGTCGTATACCGCCACGTTGGTAACGCCCTTCTCGCACAGCCTGGCCGCCAGGCACTGGGCGGCGGCCTCGGTGTTGCCGTACATGGACGCGTACACGATCAGCACGCCCTTTTCCTCCGGCTCATAGCGGCTCCACTTGTCGTACTTGTCCACGAACCAGCCCAGGTCCTTGCGCCAGACGGGACCGTGAAGGGGGCAGATGAATTTGATCTGGTCCAGGATGCCCGACGCCTTTTTCAGCAGTAGCTGGACGTGGGGGCCGTATTTGCCCACGATGTTGGTCAGATACCGGCGGGCCTCGTCCAGCCAGTCCCGCTCAAAGTCCACCTCGTCGGCAAACAGTTTCCCGTCCAGGGCGATGAAGGAGCCAAAGGCGTCGGCGGAGAACAGCACCCCGTTGGTGGTGTCGAAGGTCACCATGGCCTCCGGCCAGTGGACCATGGGGGCCGCCACGAAGGTGACGGTGTGGCCGCCGAAGGAGAAGGTGTCCCCCTCCTTCACCGTGATGCACTCATGGCTGTCCACGTGGAAGCCGAACTGCCGCATGAGCAGGAAGGCCTTCTCCGTGGAGATGATCTTCACGTCGGGCCAGCGCAGGAGTATCTCCTCGATGGAGGCGCCGTGGTCCGGCTCCATGTGGTTGATGAGCAGATAGTCCAGGGGCCGCCCCTCCAGCAGGTAGTCCAGGTTTTGCAGCAGCTGGCGGCAGGCGGACCAGTCCACCGTGTCCACCAGCACGGTCTTCTCGTCCAGCAGCAGATAGGCGTTGTAGCTCACGCCCCTGGGGATGGGGTGGATGTTTTCAAACAGGGTCAGGCGGTGGTCGTTGGCGCCCACCCAGTACAGGTTCTCGGTAACTTCACGAACGCAGTGCATTTATCGTCTCTCCTTTCCTTATCACGCCTGGATGAACTGGTCCTTGCCCTCGCCGCACTCGGGGCATACCCACCCCTCAGGCAGCTTGTCGAAGGTGGTGCCGGGGGCAACCTCCGCGTCCGGGTCACCCCTCTCGGGGATATACTCGTGCCCGCAGCCGCCGCACACATATCGGGGGCCGATGGGCTCCGGCTTGGGCAGGGCGGGGCGCTTGATCTTCACCATAGGTGGGGCGGGCTTCTTCTCCCCGGTGTCCAGGGCCTTGGCCAGCAGGGGCAGTATCTCCTTCACGTCGCCCACGATGCCGTAATCGCAGTTTTTGAAGATGGGGGCCCCGGCGTTGGTGTTGATGGCCACGATGGTGGAGGCGTCCTTGATGCCCTTCAGATGCTGGATGGCGCCGGAGATGCCGCAGGCTATGTACAGGTTCCCGGTGAATTTCTGGCCCGACATGCCCACGAACCGGTTCAGGGGCACATACTTGAGCGTCTCGGCCACGGGGCGGCTGGAGCCCACGGCGGCCCCGGCGGCCTTTGCCAGGTCCTCGATGAGCTTCATGTTCTCCCGCTCCCCGATGCCCTTTCCGGCGGACACCACCCGCTCCGCCTGGGCGATGGGGGTGTCTATGGGGATGCCGACCGTGAAGTCATAGCCGTCCTTCTTCAAGGCCGCCGCCAGGGCGTCCACCCGCTCCTGGGCGCTGCCCTCCCGGAAGATGATCTTTTTCCGCACGCCGGTGATGGGGGCGGGCTTCTTCGCCTTGGACGCGCCGCCCTCGCTCTTGGGGGGCTTGCCCATGATGGCGGAGGAGATGACCACCCGCTGTATCTCGTTGGTGCCCTCGTAGATGGTGGTTATCTTGGCGTCCCGGTAGGCCCGTTCCACCTCCATGCCCTTCATGAAGCCCGCGCCGCCGTATATCTGCATGGCGTCGTTGGTGACCTGCAGGGCGATATCGGAGGCGTACATCTTGGCCATGGCCGCCTCCACGGAGTAGGGCTCGTGGTGCTCCTTCAGCTCCGCGGCGGAGTAGACCAAAAACCGGGCGCAGCGCAGCTTCGTGGCCATGTCCGCCAGCTTGAAAGACACCGCCTGCTGGAAGCCGATGGGCTTACCGAACTGGATGCGCTCCTTGGCGTAGGCCACGGCGTTCTCATAGGCCCCCTGGGCGATGCCCAGGGCCTGGGCCGCGATGCCGATGCGCCCGCCGTCCAGGGT
>CANRNA010000215.1 GCA_947631805.1 uncultured Oscillospiraceae bacterium
GAGTGCATCGACAAGCTGCGGGACACCATGCAGTCCCACGAGCGCTGCTCCGTGGTGGAGGTCATGGGCCGCCACGCCGGGTATCTGGCGCTGTATGTGGGCATCGCTGTGGGCGCCACGGCCGTGCTCATCCCCGAGCGGGAGGTGGATTTTGACCGGGACGTGGCCGAGCGCATCCGCCAGTCCAGGCTGATGGGCAACACCCACTTCATGATCGTGGTGGCCGAGGGCGCGGGCAGCGCCGTCGAGATCGGCCGCCGCATCCGGGAGGAGCTGGACATCGACCCCCGTGTCACCATTCTGGGCCACATCCAGCGGGGCGGCTCTCCCACCGCCAGAGACCGGGAGACGGCCACCCGTATGGGCTACGCGGCGGTCATGGCCCTGCTGGAGGGCAACGGCAACACCATCATCGGCACCAGGGACGGCCATCTGGTGGCCACCCCCATCGAGGAGGCCCTCACCCAGACAAAGCACCTGCAGATGGAGCGCTACGAGGTGCTGGAGGCCATGCACGCGAAGAACAAGTAAACGTAAGGGAACTGGCCTCCGGCTGCGGCCGGGGGCCAGCGTATCAGAGGGGGAAATGCGCTATGTATGAACTTATCCAGGCGGCGGGGAACAGCTATTACATCCAGAGCCCGGCCAAAATAGGCCTGGTGCGCCTGGGCGGCGGCGAGGTGTGCCTCATCGACAGCGGCAACGACAAGGACGCGGGCCGGAAGGTGAGGCAGATATTGGACGCCGAGGGGTGGCGGCTGCGGGCCATCTATAACACCCACTCCAACGCCGACCACATCGGCGGCAACCGGTATCTCCAGGGCCAGACCGGCTGCCGGATATACGCCCCGGGCATGGAGCGGTGCTTCACCCGCCACCCGGTGCTGGAGCCTGCGCTGCTGTACGGGGGCTGGCCCTGCAAGGACCTGCGCCACAAGTTTCTCATGGCCCAGGAGAGCGACGCCGAGCCCCTGACAGTGGACGCCCTGCCGGAGGGGATGACCGCTATCCCCCTGCCGGGGCACTTTCTCGACATGGTGGGCTTTCGCACGGCGGACGACGTGGTGTACCTGGCAGACTGCCTGTCCGGCCGGGAGACCCTGGACAAATACGGCATCGGCGTTGTCTGGGACGTGGGGGCCTATCTGGACACCCTGGAGAGGGTGAAGACCATGGAGGCGAAGCTGTTCGTCCCCGCCCACGCGGCGCCGGGGGAGGACATGGGGGAGCTGGCCCAGCTGAACATAGACAAGGTGTGGGAGATAGCCGGGCGCATAGTGGACCTGTGCCGGGAGCCCAGCGGCTTTGAGAATATACTGGCGGCGCTGTTCGAGGCCTACGGCCTGACCATGACCTTTGAACAGTACGCCCTGGTGGGCAGCACGGTCCGCTCCTATCTGGCCTGGCTGAAGGACGGCGGACGGCTGACAGTCCGCTTCGAGAACAACAGGATGCTCTGGGAGAGAGCGTGAACAAATCATCCCGCCGGGCGCGCCCGGCGGGATGATTTGGGATACGCAGCGCGTCAGGATGGGCTCAGAGGGGGAAGACCCAGTAGGCGGCCTTGTCGGACACGTCCCCCAGGACCACCACCTGGTCGTTCCCGGACCAGTACACGGCGTGGGGGCGTATCTGCTCCATGCCATCGGTGTCCAGACGCAGCACCTGCCCGGCCGTGTAGTCCAGCACGTACAGGTCCATGTAGAGCAGGTCCTTCTCATCGTCGTATGCGGACCGGCAGATGAGCAGCCGGTCCCCGCCATCGCTGAGAGAGCACTGGACGAGGGGATAGTCCCCGCCGGGCCAGGCGAAGTCCTGGACGGCCCGCTCTCTGCCCGTGAACAGGTCCAGAGTGCGAAGAGCCTTCTCCTCATCCACCACCAGGGCGAAGCGCCCGCCCTGGGCCCGGTCCGTCTGGGGGATGAACACGACGCCGGGGGTGACGTCCCGGCTGTCCTCCGTCCCGGCGAGGGGGCCGGACAGGCCGCTGACCCCCGGCGTGGCGGGGAGACCGGAGGATATGGTGCGGACCGTGAGATCGGCCAGGGACAGGGTCCAGACGCGGAGGGCGCCCAGGTCCTCCGGCCGGAGGACCCCGCCCGCCTCCGGGACCTGGTCCGGTCCCGCCGCGCCCTCCAGGGCCCAGCAGCTCAGACTGTTTTTGCCCATGACGCACCCGTCCACGTGAAAGCCGGAGAGCCGGTCCAGATCGTGGAGGCTGCCCCGGACAAGGTCGCAGTAGAAGGCCGCCCCGTCCTCCCTTCGCAGGAGCAGCCCGGTCCTGTCGGAGGAGAAGACGGCGTCCGCTATCTTCCAGGGGATGGAGATGCCGCTGTCCGCCAAGGGGTCCGTCACGGTCCCTGTCTCCAGGTCCAGCAGCACCGGCCAGCTGCCCCGGTCCGCATCCGGCAGGGCGAACAGCAGAGGCGTGGAATTCACGGGGCTGGGGCTCTCCAGCAGCCGGAAGATGCCGCCGGTATCCATCTCCCCGTCGGAGGGCACGTAGGTGAACACCGCCCCGCCGTTATAGACCACATAGTCCAGCTCGATGTGGAAGTCCCCGTCGAAAATGGCGTAATCCTGGGAGAAGGAGCGCTCCTCCAGGGGCGTGAGAACGCCGTCCTGCAGGGCGAGGGCGCTGAAATGGGAACCCTGGTCCATCATCTCCCCGTCGTCGCACAGGAAAAAGAGCCCGCTTGCGAATGTGCTCGGGCCGGGGAGCGTCAGGTGTGTGCCCTCCACCTCTCCGCCCATGGCGATGGGGCCTCCCGCCGCCAGACAGACGCCGCCGAGCCCCAGGCAGAGGGCCAGGGCCAGCGCGGCGGAAACGATCTTTGAACGCATCTTTTTTGCCTCCTTTGGGGTGATGGGGACAGCGGATGCCCCGTCAGCTATAGGGTAGCACAGCGCGGAGATGGAAAAAAGAGGGAGTTTCTTAAGATTTCTTTAAGACTTTCTTAATTCGTCCCGGCGGGACGACAGCACGAACGCAAAGGAGCCTGCGGATATGCAAAAGACCCTCGCCGCCCCTCCCGACGACAGGGAGCTGGTGCGCATAAAGGACTATATCCCCGATATTTTCGTGGACCTGCGGTACGCCACGGCGGACAACTTCACCGGCGGCGTCATCTATGCCTTCCACGACGCCTATCTGCGGTACGGGACCGTGAAGAAGCTGGCCCTGGCCCAGAGAGCTCTGGCGGCAAAGGGGTACAGCCTGAAGAT
>CANRNA010000216.1 GCA_947631805.1 uncultured Oscillospiraceae bacterium
TGCTCCCCGCCCTCCATGCCAAAGAGGGCGTCGATGGTCACGCCCAGCTGCCGGGACAGCACCGGCAGCAGCTCCACATCCGGCGCGCCGCCCTTCTCCCATTTGCTCACAGCCTGGGCCGATACGCCCACTATGTTCCCCAGCTGTTCCTGTGTCAGTCCCCGTTCCTTTCGCAGGGCGGTGATCCGCTCGCTCAGTTCGTATGCCATGCAAAGCACCATCCTTTCGGCTTTATGGTTGAATTATAACAAAAGCAACGGTTGAAAACAATGGAGGGATTTTTGGCTGATTTCAACTACTGGTTGTGCAATGCCGCGTGCGCCGCCTTTCTGCCGTCCCGGAGAGGGGAGGCGCGGCCCGCGTCCTCTATTCGTTCCCGGAAGATGCTCTTGCGCTGCCGCCGTCCCCGGCATGCAGGGCAAAAAAGAGCCCGCCGCAGACCCTGGGGCCGCGGCGGGATGAGAGTATGTAAGGATAGGATCAGTCAGCGTCAGCTGTTTGGTCAGTTGCTTGGGGGAAAGTAGGGGCGCAGCACGGCCGCCACGTTGGACAGAGGCATGGTCTGCAGCCATACACGGCCCGGGCCGGTCAGACGGGTGAGGAACAGGCCCTCGCCGCCGAACAGCACGTTTTTCACCCCGTGGACGGTCTGGATGTCGATGGCGCAGGTGGCGTCCATGGCCGCCAGGTGGCCGGTGTCGATCAGTATCTCCTGGCCGGGCTGGAGGGTGTACTCCACCACGTGGCCGTCGAACTCCGCGAACACGGTGCCGGAGCCGGAGACCTTCTGGAGAATGAAGCCCTCGCCGCCGAACAGGCCCGCGCCCAGCTTCTTGTTGAAGTGGACGCTCAGCTCCACGCTGGACTCACCGGCCAGGAAGGCGCTCTTCTGGAAGATGATGTCGTGGCCCGGAGCGATGTCGAAGGGCTTGATGGAGCCGGGGAAGCTGGAGGCAAAGGCGATCAGGCCCGTGCCGCCCTGGGCGGTGTAGATGTTCTGGAATATCTTCTCGCCGGAGAACATCCGGCCGATGGCCTTGCCGAAGCCGCCGCCCGAGGTCTCCATGTGCATGTTGGGGCTCATCCACGCCATGGAGCCGCCTTCGTTGATCATGCTCTCGCCGTCGTCCAGGGTGCAGATGACTACCGGCAGGGAGTCGCCCATGATCTCATATTTCATGTGTCTTTCCTCCTTATAATATATATGTTGGTTTCAGTTCACCGTCCCACTGCGCGCTGGCGCGGCGGGGCGGGGATGCTGGCTGCAATGGCCGCCCGCAGGCGGCAACTTATAAGGGATGACAGTGCTCGTTTCTATCACATTACCACATTTCGACCCAAAGAACAATACGCTTTGCACGAATAGCCCATCACAGCGCGTGAATGGGCATTTTTTACTGGTGAGACTGCCTGTTGACGGGGGGAGGGGGGTGTGCTATACTTCCCGCCGATCATTACCCGGTTAGAGGTGTATTTCATGGCTCCCGCCCCCATCGCCCGTGTGAAGGCCCGTCTGGACCGGCAGCTGGAATCCCCCCAGTTCAGCGCCAGCCAGCTGTATCACATGACCCTCCCCTTTATCCTGGACAGCCTGTCCATCACGTTCATCAATGTGCTCATCACCGCGCTGATATCCTCCTCCGGGGAGACCAGTGTGGCGGCGGTGAATCTGGTGTCGCCCCTGCTGGGGCTGGTGGTGTGCATCATCAACGGGGTCTCCGCCGGGGGAACGGTGGCCGTCACCCAGAGCTGCGGCTCCGGCGACGGGGAAAAGGCCCGCCAGGCCGCGGGCCATACGCTGTGGCTCACGTTCGTGACGGGCTCGGTGCTGTGCGTGGGGTTCATTTTGTTCCCCCGTGCGTCCCTGACACTGCTGTACCGCCAGGCCGACCCGGCGGTGATGGAAAAGGCCGTGCGGTACATGGTGCCCGGCGGCCTGTCCATCATCATCTTCACGGTCTACACCGGCGCTTACGCCGTGCTGCGGGGCCTGGGCGAGTCGAAAAAATGCCTGTGGCTGAGCATCATCATAAACCTGGCCTATCTGGTGTTCAGCGTGCTGTTCATCAATGTGCTGCGCATGGACGTGCAGGGCAGCGCCGCGGCGCTGCTGCTGGCCCGGGCCGTGGGGAGCCTGGCCGCCCTGGGCTTCCTGTTTCTGCCCAAGGACCTGCCCGTGACCATCCCGGTGAGGTGCGTCTTCTCCTTCCGGCGGGACGTGTTGCGCTCCATCACGGAGGTGGGCGCGCCCTTCGGGCTGGAGCAGCTTCTGCTCTACGGAGGCAATATCGTCATCACCGTGCTGCTGGTGCCCCTGGGCACCAGCGCCGTGGCGGTCAACGCGGTGGCTATCTCCCTATTCAGCTTCATGACCTCCGCGGCCAACGCCGCCTCCGCCCTGGCCATGACCGTGGTGGGCCGGTGCGTGGGGGCCAGGGACGGGCGCAGCGCCTTTTCCTACGGGTGGAAATCGGTGGTGCTGGCCCTGGGACTGCTGGCGGCGGCCTGTGTCCCCCTCTACCCCCTGTCTCCCTGGCTGCTGGAGCACCTGTACCACGTGGCGGCGGCCCCCAGGGCTCAGGCGATGGGCCTGCTGGGGAGCATCCTGCTCCCGGCGCTGCTGTTCTGGCCCGTCTCCTCCACCATGCCCAGCGTGCTCCGGGCGGCCCACGACACGGTGTTCCCCTCGGTGCTGGCCATCGCCGCCATGTGGGCGGTGCGCGTGGGCCTGGGCTGGGTGCTGGCATTCCCGGTGGGCATGGGGCTGGCCGGGCTGTGGGTGTCCATGTGGGCGGAGTGGGCCGTCCGCGCCGCGCCGCTGGGCTTCCGGTTCATACGCCGCCGCTGGCTCCGCCGCCTCGCCGCGGGGTGAGGGAGAAATTCCAATACAATATATAATAACCATGATACCCGCCCCTGGCCGCTGCTGGGGGCGGGCGGTTTTATAGAGCTGACGTAATAAAAAGCTTGCACAGTTATGGTAAATCTGCTACAATGTGACATAATACTGGTCTCCGGGGATGAAAACCCACCGGACGGGGCGGAAGACCCGGCGGGAAAGGGCACTTCGGGGACGGTATGAGACGGTCCCGCGGGGCGGGGCATGAGAAGACGAGGTGTAGCAATGAAGAGGACCATATCACTGCTGCTGGCACTGATCATGATGTTGAGCGCGGCTGTGCCCGCGCTGGCGGACGAGGGCGCGCCC
>CANRNA010000217.1 GCA_947631805.1 uncultured Oscillospiraceae bacterium
TCCGGCTCAGGCGATGCTTCCGGCTCGGGAGATGCCTCCGGCTCAGGGGTGGTCTCCGGTTCCGGGGTGGTCTCCGGCGCAGGGGTGGCGGGCTCCTCCGGGGTCTCCGGGGTCACCTGGCCCTCTCCCTCCGCCGCGGGGGGCGCTTCCTCCCCCTGGCCGGACGTCTGGCCGGTCTCTCCCTCACCCTCGGACACAGGCGGCGCCTCCGTTCCCTCGCCGGAAACGGGCGCGCTCTCCACAGGGCCCTCATCTCCCAGGACGAAGCCCTCTCCCAAGGACAGAAATATAGTCAGAACGAGCAGGAATGCAAGAGTTCTTCTAAGCAATGTCATCTCTTTCCTCCATCTGGTTCCCAATGCGCCTAAGCCGCCTGTGAAACTGGTCTGCCGCCGGAAGGGGTCTCCCCCGGCCTTGTGGGCATAGATATACCACTACAACTTTCAAGCATTATACCATGATTCCCCTCCCTTGGCAAGTAAATTATGCAATAAATTGTATCTATTTTGTAAAGAATGTTCAACCATTTGTAATACCCGGGCCGAAAACCCGAAAAAGACCGGCGCAAGCGCGCCGGTCTTCCCGTCTTCGTTCTCTCAGAGCACCCGGACCCGCCGGACATGGGGCACGGCGGCGATGCGCCGGGCCAGGTCCTCTCCGATGGGGCTGCCCACGTCGATGACCGTGTAGGCCACCTCGCCCTTGGCCCTGTTCTGCATGTGCTCCACGTTGATGTTGGCCTCGCCGATGATGTCCAAAAAGCTGTTCAGCATCCGGGGGATGTTGTCATGGATGGCGCAGATACGGGCCGCGCCCGCCCGCTCCAGCACCAGCTGGGGCATGTTCACGGAGTTGCGGATGTTGCCGGTCTGGAGATACTCCGCCAGCTCCTGGGCCGCCATGACGGCGCACTTCTCCTCGCTCTCCGGGGTGGACGCCCCCAGGTGGGGGAAGGCCACCACGCCCTTGACCCCCACCAGCTTGGCGCTGGGGAAGTCGGTGACGTACCGGGCCGCCTTGCCGGAGGCCAGGGCCGCCAGAATGGCGTCCTCGTCCACCAGGCCGCCCCTGGCCAGGTTGATGATGCGCACCCCGTCCTTCATCTGGGCGATGGCGGCGGCGTCCAGCATGTGATGGGTCTTCTCGTTGTGGTGCACCTGGATGAGCACATAGTCGCTGGCCCGGCACAGGCTGGACAGGTCCTCCGCGTGGCGCACGTCGCTGTGCACCCGCCAGGCAGCCTCCACGGACAGATAGGGGTCATAGCCCATGACCTCCATCCCCAGGGCGATGGCCGCCTTGGCGATGCGGGAGCCGATGTTGCCCAGGCCGATGATGCCCAGGGTCTTGCCCCGTATCTCCGGGCCCACGAAGGCCTTCTTTCCCGCCTCCACGGCGGCCTCCACGTCGTCCCGTCCGGCCAGGGAGCGGGCCCAGATGGCCCCCTCCATCAGGTCCCGGGACGCCAGCACCAAAGAGCACACCGCCAGCTCCACCACCGCCTGGGCGTTGGCCCCGGCGGTATTGAACACCACGATGCCCTTCTCCGCGCACCGGTCCACGGGGATGTTGTCCGTGCCCACGCCGGCCCTGGCGATGGCCAAAAGCCTCTGGCCGAAGGCCATGTCGTGGAGCTTGGCGGAGCGGACGATGATGCCGTCCGGGTCGGCCGCGTCGTTGTTCACCAGCAGGCCCTTGGAGGACAGGACGTTCAGCCCCTGCCGGGCGATGTTGTTCATGGTCTTGATCTCATACATGGTGCTTTACCTCGAATTCCTTCATATAGGCCGCCAGGGCCAGCACGCCCTCCATGGGCTGGGCGTTGTAAAGGGACGCCCGGATGCCTCCCACGCTCCTGTGGCCCTTCAGATTCATCAGGCCCCTGGCCTGGGCCTCCTTGGCGAACAGCGCGTCCATGTCCGCGTCCGCCGTGCGGAAGGTCACGTTCATATCGCTGCGGGCCTCCCGGCGGGCGCAGGGCTTATACAGGGAGCTGTTGTCGATGATGTCGTAGATGATGGACGCCTTTTCGTGCTTGATGGCCTCCATCCCGGTCACGCCCCCCTGCTCTGCCAGCCAGTCCAGGGTGAGCCCCAGCATATAAATGCACCAGCAGGGCGGGGTGTTGTACATGCTGTCCCTTTCGATCATGGTCTTGTAGCTGAGCATCAGGGGGGTGTAAGCCGCCTCCCGGCCCGCCAGGGACTTATCCATGATGACCACCGTCACCCCGGCGGGGGCCATGTTCTTCTGGGCGCCCGCCAGGATGAGCCCGTAGCGGGACACGTCCACAGGCCGGGACAGTATCTCCGAGCTCATGTCGCACACCAGGGGCGCCGCCGTCCGGGGCACATAGTTCCAGGCGGTGCCGTAGATGGTGTTGTTGGCGCAGTAGTAAAAATACTTGGCGTCCGGGCTCAGGTCCAAATCCTCCTGGGCGGGGATATAGGAGAAGTTGTCGTCCTGAGAGGAGGCGGCGATATGTACCGTGCCGTACTTTTTGGCCTCCTTCATGGCGATGTTGGAGAAATTCCCCGTGACGGCGTAATCCGCCGTGCCCCCCTCCATCAGATTCAGGGGCACCATGGAGAACTGCAGCGACGCGCCCCCCTGCAAAAACAGTATCTCATGGGTATCCGGCACGGACAGGGCCTTTTTCAGCTTGGCCTTTGTGCTGTCGAATATCTCCTGGAAAAAGGCGCTGCGGTGGCTCATCTCCATGACGGACATGCCGCTGCCGTTGTAGTTGAGCATCTCGGCGGCGGCCCGCTCCAGGGCCTGCCGGGGCAGGACCGACGGCCCCGCCGAAAAGTTGAACACTTCTTCCCGTTTCATCCCTCTACCTCTTTAAATAAATAGATAAACTGGTCTTAATATTATACCACGCTGTGCCAGGAATGCAAATCAATCCGCTAAATCCGTCAGTTCGCCCAAAAGCGTGTCCCCCTCCGCCGCGGTTATACGCACATTTTTCACGCTTCCCCGCTCGGTAGGGCCTTTCACCCGCACGGGGCAGTAGTTGTCCCCGTGGCCGACGCCGGGCCGCTCGAACAGCACCGGGATGGTCCTGCCCACGCAGGAGGCCAGATACGCCCGCTGCAATGAAGCGATCACCGCCCCCGCCCGGCGGACGCGCTCCTCCTTCTCCGCCCTGTCCAGCTGCCCCGCCATGGCCGCCGCCTTCGTCCCCGGCCGGACGGAATAGGG
>CANRNA010000218.1 GCA_947631805.1 uncultured Oscillospiraceae bacterium
TGGACGCCGTCCTCATCCTTTGATTTGCCCTTCTCGAAGGTCAGCGCCGTTTGCCGGACGTCGTCCGCGAGGCGCTTCCCCTTTCCTGTATAGTCGGTACCCATCCAAAATTCCGGGTGGAAGGTATACTGCTTTTTCTCCTGGAGCACGACCCGGATCGTCTGATCGGTCGAGACCCTCTCGTCGGGACTGCCGAGGGAGTAGGTCCCGGTGGCAGAGTAAAAGCCCGGCCCGTTTTCCGCGTCTATTTCAGCGCCGAGAGGTCCCTGTTTATAGGTGAGCTCCCGCCCCAGAGGATAGGGTCCATAACCTGTGTCCACCGGATACGCCTCCCGGTCCGCCGTGAAATCATCCGTATCGCCCACATATACATGACCTATAAAACCGGCGGGAATGGACACGTCCACAGAGGCCATCCCATCCGCGGTGCTCGCCGTGCGCCGCACGCCGAAGACGCTGTTCAGCCATTTTTCGCTGATATCGTTTCCATCCCAATAGACCTCGTATGTGATGTCATAAGAGGCGTAGACATACCGCGCTTCAAAGAGATGCGTGTCTTTGACGCCGTCCGGGAGCACCATGGCGTCCGCGCTGGCTCCCGAGCCCGTGGGGGAGAAATAGACGTAGTCCTTCGTAGTGGGAGAGCCCCCTTCCCCCAGAACCGTGACCGTGACCATGCCGATCGACTCTATGATCGTCCCATGCAGGCGCAGCGCTTCAAAGGTCATCCGCTCCACCGCAGGGAACATCCCGGCGGAGACGGTCCCGCTGGCGCTGTCGGGCCACTCGTCCACCGTATACCCCTCCTCGTTGCTTTGCAGCGCGGCATAGTCGTGATAGGAGTTTGTCTCATACCCCGTCAGGCCGGACAGGACAAACTTGAAGTAATCCTTCGGGACCATCCTGCCGCTGTCCACCGAGACAGGCATGAGCTCCCGCAGGCTGGCGAGAGAGATGCCGTCCCCAATGATCGACTCCACCTCCGAGAGCGTATAGACCCCGGACCCATTCCCCTTGGGCTGTTCCCCGGTCTCAGGTCCTTCCTCCCAGGCAGGTCCTTGCTCCTCCGGCTCCCCGTCCGTCCCGGACCCGTCTGGCATCTGACTGCCGTTGGGAGCGTCCTCCGGCGTCTCTGTCGCCCCAGGCTCCGAATCGGACGCATCCGCGCCGGGCCGCTCCGCCTCGGTCCCTGTCTCTTCGCTCTCCATGCCGCCCACGGAGGGCGCTTCGGTATCATCGGCGCTCTCCTCCCGCTCTGTCGGGTCCGCGGTGGCGGCCGGACCTTCCTCCGCGCTTTCCGAGGGCACGCTGTTTTCCTGTTCCTCACCCTCCGGCACCTCCAGCGTCAGCTGCTGGCCCGCGGCATTGTCCCGGACAGTCATCCCCATCTGGGGCAGCACTGTCAGCAGGCACAGTATCACTGCCAAAACGCCGGAAACTACTTTTTTTCTCATGTTGCTCGCCATGCCGCGCGGCACCGGCACAAATATAGAGAGGAAAACAGACGCCGCTAAATTTTCTGTTTTCCTGCGCAACGGCTCTGCGGGGCAAACCGCAAAGCGCGGGCGGACTTATTCCCCCTGCCCTTCTATCAGAAAGTCTGCCTCGGCAAAAAAGCGCTCCACCGCCGTCCGCCCCAGCTTTCTCTCCATCGCCCCCACGGCCTCGCCCAGATTTGGCGGGCGGGCCGTCATGTTGTGGGCGTCCGATCCCAGAAAATGTATCTGTCCCCGCCGGAGCATCCGCGCCGCCCGCCCTGCGGTCCTCCGGGAGAGGAAGAACGCGCCGTTGCACTGGATGAATGTCCCCAGAGAGAAAAACGCATCCATAGCCCGGCGGGGCTGGATATCCATGTACCTCTCTATGTGCGCCGCCGCCACCCGCAATCCCCCTCGCCGGATGACCTCCACCTCCCGGAGCACCCGGTCCGTCCACGGGGCAAAGGGCATTTCCAAAAGCAGGAGGTCCGTCCCCTCCAGACACAGCCCGTCCAGCCCGTCCACCGCGCTGATACCGCTGAAATACAGCACCTCCGCGCCCAGCAGGAGCCGTGGCAGGCCGGGCATATCGCCCGCCGCCTCCATGAGCCGGTCATAAGCCTCTCCCCGCCGGGACAGGAACCGGGCGACACTGTTCTCCTCCGCGTAGAAATGGGGGGTGGCGGCCAGGGTGTCCACGCCGTGGGATGCGCTGCGCCGCAGCATGGCGAGGGAGGTCTCCGCGTCTTTGCTCCCGTCGTCCATGCCGGGCAGAACGTGTATATGGAAGTCGGTCATTTATGGTCGCCGCCGTAGTAATCGGAGGAATAGTAGCCCTTCCTGTAATACTTGCCGCCGCCGACAGCCGCCGCGCCGTTGAACACGAAGCCGAGAACGTGCGCCTCGGCCAGATCCAGCTGCCGCATGGTGTCCGCCAGGCCGCCCCGGACCGTGTGTCCCGCCCGTACCACCACGATCATGCCGTCCACCAGGTGGGAGGCCACGATGGCGTCCGGCACCGCCCCCACAGGGGGCAGGTCCAGGATGATCACGTCATACTGCTCCTTCATCTTCCCCAGAAAGGCAGACATACGCGCCGACCCCAGCAGTTCGGAGGGCGTGGGCGGGATGTCCCCGGACACCAAAACGTCAAAGGAGGTCGTCCGTCCCGCCTCCGTCGCGTCGTACTGCTGGACAGACCCGGCCATACTGTCCGTACCCACCAGCACGTTGGACAGGCCCGGTTTGCCCGCTATCGCCAGCCGCGCCTCCATGGTGGGCAGGCGCATGTCGCCCTCGATGAGAAGAACGTCTTTCCCCGCCTCCGCGAAGGTATAGGCCAGGTTGATGGACGTGAGGCTCTTCCCCTCCCCCCGAAAAGAGCTCGTGACCCCCAGGACACGGCTCTCCCCGGCGTCGGGGAAGGAGAACATCACATTGGTCCGCAGCAGCTTATACGCCTCCGCGGCGGCGAAATTCATCTTCGGGCCTATCATGCTCTGCCGCTCCAGCGCCGTCTGCCTGGCGGCGGAGGCCCTCTCCGTGCGCTTCTTTGCCATCGCCTGTGTCCCTTCCTGTCTCTCAGTCTTTCTTTTCGTGTCGGGCCTTCTCTTCGCCGGACCGGGGCGGGCGGTAATAATAGCCCCTGCTGTCGGCGGACGTCATATCCGGCACCACCGCCAGCAGCGGGATATTGGGATAGGTCTGCGTCAGGTATTCGTCCTCATA
>CANRNA010000219.1 GCA_947631805.1 uncultured Oscillospiraceae bacterium
GACATGAAAAAGGACTACACCATCCTGGTGCCCAATATGCTGCCCATGCACTTCAAGCTGATGCTGCGCATATTCGAGACCTACGGCTACCACATGGAGCTTTTGCAGTCCTCCGGCCCCAACATCGCGCAGACGGGGCTGAAATACACCCACAACGACACCTGTTATCCCGCCATTCTGGTGGTGGGGCAGATGATGGACGCGCTGCTGTCGGGGAAATACGACCCCCACAAGACGGCGCTGATCATGTTCCAGACCGGGGGCGGCTGCCGGGCGTCCAACTATATATCCCTCATCCGCAAGGCGTTGGTGAAGGCGGGGATGGAGTACGTGCCCGTCATCTCCTTCAGCCTGGCGGGGATAGAAAAGCACCCCGGCTTCCGGGTGACGGTGGGAAAGCTGCACCGGCTGCTGTACGCGGTGCTGTACGGGGACCTTCTGATGAATTTGGTGAACCAGACCCGGCCCTATGAGACGGATCCGGGCCAGGCGGAGCGGACGGCGGAGGAGTGGACCCGCCGCCTGGGGGACGAGCTGGGCACCAGCCGCCGTATGGATTACGGGAAGGTCCGGGAGAACTACCGCCAGATCGTGCGCTCCTTCGCCGCCATCCCGGCGGACAGGAGCAGAAAAAAGCCACGGGTGGGCATCGTGGGGGAGATATTCGTCAAGTATTCGCCTCTGGGCAACAACGACCTGGAGCGGTTCCTTATCCGGGAGGGGGCGGAGACCGTGGTGCCCGGTTTCCTGGATTTCTGCCTGTTCTGCGTCTACAACGGCATCGTGGACCACGCGCTCTACCACAAGGGCCGTGCCCAGTACCTGGGGGAAAAGGCCGCCTTCCGGCTCCTGTGCCGGAAGCGGCGGGAGATGGACCAGGTGCTGACGGAGGGAGGCCTGTTCGCGGGCTCCGCGCCCTTCGAGGAAGTGGTGGACATGGCGGGCGAGGTGATAAGCCGGGCGGTGAAGATGGGGGAGGGCTGGCTCCTCACGGCGGAGATGGTGGAGCTGAGCCGGTCGGGCTGCAAAAACATTGTCTGCACCCAGCCCTTCGGCTGCCTGCCCAACCACATCTGCGGCAAAGGCATGATGGTCCCGGTGAAAAAGCTGTGCCCCGGCGCCAACATCGTGGCCATCGACTACGACGCCGGCGCCAGCCGTGTCAACCAGGAGAACCGCCTGAAGCTGATGCTTGCCAACGCCGAGTGATGCGGCGTGTGATGCGGCGGAGAGAGAACAAAACCGCGGCGGCATTTGACAAACCGTGAATTGTCCGCTATAATGGGCATAGAATAAGTCAGTGGAGTCCACTGACTGGGCTGGTCGAAAGACCCTGGTCCACCGAATGGCGGGGAAATTCCCCGCCGCTTTCTTTAGAGAGATATAAGGGCGCGCCATGGCGGAAAAGGTATTGAGCGTATTCATTGACGAGTCGGGAGATTTTGGCCCCTACGAGGCCCACGCCCCATACTACATCGTCTCCATGGTGCTCCACGACCAGGCGGCGGATATCACCGGGGACATCGCCCGCTTCGACGAGCGCCTGCAAAACCTGGGCTACCCGCGGCACGCCGTACATACCGGGCCGCTCATCCGGCGGGAGGCGGCCTATACAAACGACCTGACAGAGGACCGCAAGCGGCTTTTCAACGCGCTTTTCCACTTTACCCGCAGGCTGGACATCCGCTATGTCTGCGTCAAGGTCAGGAAACGGGACTGCCCGGACGTGATATCTATGACGGCGCAGCTTTCCAAAAAGATAGCCGAGACGCTGCGCCAGCACGAGACCTATTGGAACAGCTTTGACCGGGTGATCGTCTACTACGACAACGGGCAGATCGAGCTGACGAAGATCATCACGTCGGTATTCAACACACTTTACACTCATGTGGAGTTTCGCAGGGCGCGGCCTGTTGACTACAGGCTGTTCCAGTCCGCCGACCTTATCTGCACCATGGAGCTGCTGGCGGAAAAGGCCGAGAGCGCGGCGTTCACGAGATCGGAACTGGAGTTCTTCGGCGGCGTCCGGGCTTTTCGGAAAGACTATCTGCGGACGATGGAGAAAAAGAGACTGGACTGATCAAAAATTATTCAACGGAGGATATGAGACGATGGACGCAAGGGAGATCATGGAGATTTTTGCCGAGACGGCGTATACGCGCACCGGGGGGAGCCCGGAGGAGCTGCGGTGCGCGGAGTACCTGGCGGAAAAGTGCGCCGGGATGGGCCTGCTGGCGCAGATAGAGCCGTTTCCGGTGGAGATGGCCTCCATCCAGGAGGCGCGGCTCACGGTGGACGGGATAGAGGTGCCCTGCAAGGGCTATCTCTGCGCCGGGAGCGGGGAGGTGGAGGCGCCGTTTTGCTACCTGCCCAACACGGACCCCTGTTCCCTGGCGGCCTGCCGGGGAAAGATAGTCATGATAGACGGCCACCTGGGCTACTGGATGTATCACGACCTGCTGGACAACGGCGCGGTGGGCTTCGTCAGCTACGACGGCGACGCCAACTACACGGACCGGGACATCGACCAGCGGGAGCTGCGGAGCTATGTGAGCCAGGGGAAGAAGATACCCGGCGTGAACATCAACGCCAAAGACGCCATTGAGATCATCCGCCGGGGCGCGTCCCGGGCCAGGATCGTGCTGCGCCAGGAGGAGCGGGAGGGCCAGTCCCGGAACGTGGTGCTGGATATGCCCGGCAGCCGGGAGGAGACCATCGTCTTCACCGCCCACTATGACTCCACCAGCCTGTCCCAGGGAGCTTACGATAACATGTCCGGCAGCGTGGGACTGCTGGCACTGGCGGAGCACTTTTCAAATCATCCCCACGCCTACGGCCTGCGGTTCATCTGGTGCGGCAGCGAGGAGCGGGGCCTTCTGGGCTCCAAGGCGTACACGGCCTCCCATGAGCAGGAGCTGGAAAAGGCGGTGCTGAACATCAACCTGGACATGATCGGCTCGGTGATGGGCAAGTTTATCGCCTGCGTCACCGGGGAGGAAAAGCTGGTCCACTACATCGCCTACATGGCCTCGGAGCTGGGCTTCGGCATGGAGGCCCGGCAGGGGGTCTACTCCAGCGACTCCACCCCCTTCGCCGACAAGGGCGTGCCCGCCGTGTCCTTTGCCCGGCTGGCCCCCCACAACACCGCCACCATCCACAACAGCTATGACACCGCCGCGCTGCTGCGGGGCGA
>CANRNA010000220.1 GCA_947631805.1 uncultured Oscillospiraceae bacterium
AAGCGCCAGGTCCCCTCTGCCAGCAGCTCTTCGGTGAGGCGGCTCTGCTCGTCCAGCTGCCACACCCGCAGGTCCTTCACCGTGACGGTCCGCTCCCGGCCGTCGGCCAGGTCCAGCGCGCTGGCGGCGGCGGCAGTGCGGTCCAGCTCCAGCAGGATCGCGCTCTCGTTTTCCGCCATGCCCTCCTCCCGGAACAACTGCATTTTCAGGCCATAGCCGGTCACGCCCTCGTCTGAGGTATCCTCCGTGTTGAAGCCGGATATCTCCACGTCGCAGTCATAGTTCTGCCGCTCCGGGTTCAGCGCCGTCCCCGCCGGGGCGGTCACGTCCAGCTTGATATAGGCGTTGTGCCGGGTGGCCAGGGCGCGGTCCACCGTCACCGTCCAGCCGTCCACGGTCCGGCTCTGGTCCACCACCGCGGTCAGCGCCTTGATGGCGGCCTGCTGGCTGGCCGACAGCTCTCCCCCGGACTTCTCCGCGAAATAGTTCATGAACCAGTCCCCGTACCGGGCCGCCGCCGTGGTGCCCAGCGCCAGGATAAGCACCGCCGCCGCCATAAGCACGGCCAGCCGCCCGGTCCGTCCGCCCCGCCGCCGCGGCGCCCGCGCGTCCTCCACCAGTGCCGGGTCCACGGCCTCCATGGCCGCCAGAAGCATCTCACCCCGCATCGTAAACGCCCTCCTTTTTCAGCTCCTCCATGAGCTTTTTCCGCGTCCGGGCCAGCATGGATTTCACCTTCCCCTGGGAGAAGCCGAACCGCCGGGCGATGTCCGCCACCGGGTCCAAATACCAGTACCGGCACAAAAACACCCGCCGGGGCTCGTCCGGCAGGTCCCGGACGAATCCGGCCACCACCCGGCGCAGCTCCTGCGCCTCCACCCGCTCCTCGGCGCTCTGGCCGCCGGGGACGCACTCCCCCAGCTCCTCCAGGGCCAGCACCGTCTCCCCGCCGCCCCGCTTGGCGGCGTATTTTTCCCGCCAGCGGCTCAGCGCGGCCCGTCTGGTGATGGTCCCCAGGAAGGCAGACAGCACCCTGGGCCGGGCGTCAGGCATGGCGTTCCAGGCCCCCAGCCAGGTGTCGTTGACGCACTCCCGGGCGTCCTCCCCGTCGGAGAGGATGTTCCGGGCGATGGTCAGGCAGTACCCGCCGTATTTCTTCTCCGTCTCCGCCACGGCCCGCTCGTCCCGGGCCCAGTACAGGTCCACGATCTCTCCGTCCTCCACGGCCGCCCCTCCCCTCCTGCCATATAAGTCGCAAAAATCCGCCGTTGGTTTCATTATGGCGCAAAAAATGTCCCTGAGACGGCCTGTATAGCATTATGTAAACTTATCCGCTTCCCTCCAAAAAGAAATCCCGGCTCGGGAGAGCCGGGATAAAAGATTTCAACAGGCCGCTCAGAGCAGGATGTTCTTCTCGGTCTCCGGGTCGAACAGGTGCAGCAGCTCAGGCGGGAAGGTGAAGGCGATCTGGGTCCCGTAGGGGATACCGGCGCGCCACTCGCTGGGCAGCTCGGTGGAGGGGATGCGCAGGACCACGTCCTTGCCCTCGGCGTCCACGTGCAGGTAGATCTCGGAGCCCATCATTTCGGACACGTCCACCTTGGCGCCCAGGGTGTGCTTGCTGGCCTCGGCCAGATGCACGTGCTCGGGGCGGATGCCGACGGTGACGTCCTTCTCGGTGATGCCCTGGGCCTTCAGCTTGGCCTGGGCCTCCTTGGTCAGCTCCATGACGGCGCCGTGGGTGTGCAGCTCATAGCCGTCGTCGGTCTTGACGACCTTGCCGTCGAAGAAGTTCATCTGCGGGGTGCCGATGAATCCGGCCACGAACATATTGGTGGGCTCGTCGAACACCTCCTGGGGGGTGCCGATCTGCTGGATGAAACCGTCCTTCATGATGACGATACGGTCGCCCAGGGTCATGGCCTCGGTCTGGTCGTGGGTGACGTAGATGAAGGTGGTGTTGATACGCTGGCGGAGCTTGATGATCTCGGCGCGCATCTGGTTACGGAGCTTGGCGTCCAGGTTGGACAGAGGTTCGTCCATCAGGAACACCTGGGGCTCACGGACGATGGCGCGGCCGATGGCCACACGCTGACGCTGGCCGCCGGACAGAGCCTTGGGCTTACGGTCAAGGTACTGGGTGATGTCCAGGATGGCGGCAGCCTCCTTGACCCGCTTGTCGATCTCGTCCTTGGGCATTTTCCGCAGCTTCAGGGCGAAGGCCATGTTTTCATACACGGTCATGTGAGGATACAAAGCGTAGGACTGGAAGACCATGGCGATATCACGGTCTTTGGGCTCCACATCGTTGACCCGACGGTCGCCGATGTACAGGTCGCCAGCGGAGATGTCCTCCAGACCGGCCACCATGCGCAGGGTGGTGGATTTGCCGCAGCCGGAGGGGCCGACCAGAACGATGAATTCCTTGTCGGCGATCTCCAGATCGAAATCGTGGACCGCGGTCACCTTGTTGTCGTAGACCTTCTTGATTCCTTTCAGGGTCACAGTTGCCATAGCTCTTGAGCCGTAAGGGCAATGCCTCTGCAAATACCCTCTTGTCCGCGAAGAGCGATACCTCGCGGACGTTACGACAGGTCTCCACACTGCCGCACCGCCGGCCCGGCGGAAGGTTTATCCTCCTTTTTTACGGTCCCGCGGCGTTATAGTAGAGGAGTAACGGCGAAGGACCTGTTTTGACAGATTATGTAATTGTGCCCAAAGTTACGAGGCTATTGTACCATGAAATATGACAGAATGCAAGGACAAATCTGCGTTCAGCACCACAATATTTGCGATTTTTCCCACATCCAGGCTGCCGTAGCGGTCATAAATGCCCAGGGCCTTGGCCGGATTGACGGCGGCGGCGGTCACCGCGTCGTGCAGCCCGATGCCGAAGCCCACCGCCCGGACCATGCCGCCCATCAGGTCCGTGATGGACCCGGCGATGGTGCCGTCGGCCAGCGTGGCCAGGGGCCCTTTCACAAAGATGTCCTGCCCGCCCAGCTCATACTGGCCGTCGGGCATGCCGCAGGCCCGCAGGGAGTCGCTGATGATGATGACCCTGTCCCGGCCGAACAGCTTGAACACCGCCCGGATGACGGCGGGATGGATGTGGATGCCGTCGCATATCAGCTCCACCCGGCAGTCGGAGTCGGAGGCCGCCCCCACGGGGCCGGGCTCCCGGTG
>CANRNA010000221.1 GCA_947631805.1 uncultured Oscillospiraceae bacterium
CGGCTGTACCGGCTGGCGGAGCGGTCCTATATGCGCCTGCGGGGCCAGACGGCCTCTGTCCTCCGCCGTCTGGGCCAGCGGCCCACCCGCCGTCCCCGCTCCCTGCCCTGGGACATCCCCGGCCGGGAGGAGGGCGTCCAGGACCCCGCCACCGCCTGAGAGGCCCGTCCGGCGCGGCATCGCTGCCGCGCCGGACATTTTCTTGTCAAAGGGGCCGTCAGATCTCCTCCAGCTCCTTCACAAAATAGGGGTTCGTTCCGGTTTTGATCTCGTGTATCCTGTCGCAGATCAGGCACATATTTCTACCCTCCACGTCAAGCTTTGACCTGTTGCTTCAGTCTGCTTCCCGTCAGGCGGGCATTTGTCCTTCTCACAAATAATCATCTAATCATCACCGTTTTTATGCTTCGATAAATACAATACAAGATCGTCGTCATTACAGCAGTCACGATACGGCTCACAAATCTGATTTTTATACCAGACGCCGCTCCCGTCCGGAATATATCCTCGCTTGACATACATTCTCTGGGCGCTTCCGTATCCGCTGTGCAGTCCCACTCCCAGGTATACCACGTCCGAATAAGAGAATGCGATCTGCTCCGCAATGTCCATGAGCTTGCCGCCGATCCCTCTGCGCCTGTATTTCTCCAGAACGCCGAAGTCAACGATCTCCGCATAGCCCCGATCTCCAAATGCGCCCCACTTGGAATCGGGATAAACGTTAACATATCCGGCAACACTTCCGTTCCATTCGGCAGCCAACGCGATCGCTCTGCCCTCGGCCCGGTGTCTCAGCCGCATTTCGTATTTGTCTGTCGTCGCATCCCAGCCCTGCGCGATCTCTTCCTCCGTAAGGATTTGGACATCGCTCTGCCGCAGGTCCCGAATCACGATCCCCTCCCTATCATAATAGACCATGCTCCTATCTCCCGAAACGCCGATTCGCCGTTTTGTACCGGCAAGAATTATACCATATCCATTCTCTCCTTCACAAGCGCCGCGGTGTGACACGCCGCCCCAAAATTCACAAATCGCACTGCTAGCGGGCAAAGCGGCGCCGCCGCTGTTGCGGCTTTTTGGCCCGTGTGCAAAAACAGCGGGCGGCTCCGTGCGCAAAACGGTTGACAACCGGCGGATTTGGTTATATAATGCTTTCACACTGTAAAGGAGCAACGAAAAATGACCCGTTTCTTTTCCGCCAGCTACTATTACTATTACTTTTTCAGGAAGTAATAGCGATACGTGCTGCGGAAAGGCCTTTACGCCATAAACCACAAAGCTGTGCGGCACGGTTGCCGCACAGCTTTTTTTGCAAAGGAGAAGCGACAATGATCACCGTTTTGAAGCCCAACACCACCGACGAGCAGCGGGACCACCTCATCCACTGGCTGGAGGGGCAGAAGGTCCAGGTCCACATATCCCAGGGCGACCAGTACACCATCCTGGGCCTGGTGGGCGACACCACCCACATCGACATCGAGCTCCTGGAGAGCCTGGAGATCGTCCAGTCCGTCAAGCGGGTGAGCGAACCGTTCAAAAAGTGCAACCGGAAGTTCCACCCCGAGGACTCGGTCATCGACTGCGGCGGCGTGCCCATCGGCGGCGGCCATTTCGCCGTGATCGCCGGGCCCTGCTCCGTGGAGAGCCGGGACCAGATCGTCGGCATCGCCCAGTCCGTAAAGGCCAGCGGCGCAAAGCTCCTGCGGGGCGGCGCGTTCAAGCCCCGGACCAGCCCCTACGACTTCCAGGGCCTCCACGCCGACGGCCTGGCCCTGCTCAGCGAGGCGAAAAAGGTCACGGGCCTGCCCATCGTGTCGGAGCTGATGGACATCCGGGACCTGGACATCTTCGAGGACGTGGACGTCATCCAGATAGGCGCCCGGAACATGCAGAACTTCGAGCTGCTCAAGAGCATCGGCCGCACCAACAAGACCATCCTTCTCAAGCGGGGCCTTGCCAACACCCTGAAGGAGCTGCTCATGAGCGCGGAGTACATCATGGCCGGAGGCAACGAGAACATCATCCTGTGCGAGCGCGGCATCCGCACCTATGAGACCTACACCCGCAACACCCTGGACCTGAGCTGTGTGCCGGTGCTCCACGAGCTGACCCACCTGCCGGTGGTGGTGGACCCCAGTCACGCCACGGGCCACTCCAATCTGGTGCCCTCCATGGTGCTGGCCGCCGCCGCTGCCGGGGCGGACGGCATCATGGTGGAGGTCCACAACGACCCCATCCACGCCCTGTGCGACGGGGCCCAGTCCCTGACCCCCGCCCAGTTCGACGACGTGATGAAGCGCATGGAAAAGGTGCTGGAGGCAGTCCGGCAATGACCGTGGGCATCGTGGGCCTGGGGCTGATAGGCGGCTCCCTGGCCAAGGCATACAAGCGGGACGGCTCCGTCACCGTGCTGGGCTGGAACCGCACGGCCTCCACCACCGAATTTGCCCAGCTGTCCGGGGACATTGACGGCGTCCTGACCCCGGACAGGCTGGCCCAGTGCGACCTGGTGCTCATCGCCCTGTATCCCCAGGCGGCCATGGACTACATGCGGGAGAACGCCGACCGCTTTTCCAAGACCGGCATCGTCATGGACTGCGCGGGGATAAAGCGGGAGATATGCGCCTTCGGCTTTGACCTGGCGGCCCGCCACGGCTTTACCTTCGTGGGCGGCCACCCCATGGCCGGGACCCAGTATTCCGGCTACAAATACGCCCGTGCCACCCTGTTCGACCGGGCCCCCATGGTGGTGGTGCCCCCCCGGTACGACGACGCGGACTTTCTCCAGCGCGTCAAGGCCCTGCTCAAGCCCGCGGGCTTTGGTCGCGTCAGCGTGGCCACGGCGGAGGACCACGACGAGATGATCGCCTTCACCTCCCAGCTGTGCCACGTGGTCTCCAACGCCTACATCAAAAGCCCCGCCGCCGGGCGGCACAAGGGCTTTTCCGCCGGGAGCTACCGGGACCTGACCCGTGTGGCCTGGCTGAACGCCGACATGTGGAGCGAGCTGATACTGGACAACCGGGACAATATGCTCTCGGAGATGGACGCCCTGCTGGAGAACCTCCGGGCCTACCGGGACGCCATCGCAGCCGACGACCGCCCCGCCCTCCGGGCCCTGCTCCAGGAGGGCAAGGAGCGGAAGGAGGCGATAGACGGATGAGGACGG
>CANRNA010000222.1 GCA_947631805.1 uncultured Oscillospiraceae bacterium
GCGGAAAAGCCCGCAAAGCCTTGCCAGCACTGGAAAAATCATTACATTTTGTAATTTTTTAATAGGTAGCGGGGGCCGCCGCCGCAAAAAAATTTTTTAAAAAATTTCCGCGGGGGCACACGATATGGGGTCCCTCCTCCCCATCAATAATGTTAATATGCAATAAATATGCCCGCTTCCCTTGTATTCTTGCAAAAAATGCTGTATGATGTCCCCATCCATACAAGGAGGCGCGCTATGGGCCAGGAGACAAGCTACAGCCGGGAGGGCTATCTGCGGGAGAACTACCGCGTCTTTCACCTGCGGGACACAGCCGGGCAGGAGCGGGACTTCCACTTCCACGACTTTGACAAGATCGTCATCCTCCTGTCCGGACGGGTGGACTATATGGTGGAGCGGGACACCTACGCCCTGCGGCCGTGGGACGTGCTGCTGGTGGGGCACCACGTCATCCATAAGGCCCTGATCGACAAATCTGTGCCCTATGAGCGGGTGATCGTGTACCTGGACAGAAAGTTCGTGGAGCGGGCCATGCCCCAGGCGGGGCTCATGGAGTGCTTCGACCGGGCGGACAAGCAGGGCATGCGCCTGCTGGCCCCTGGACCGGAGGCCATCGAGACCCTCGAAAAGCTCATCGCCGCCACGGACGACGCCGTAAGGGACGACGGCTTCGGGGCCCAGGCTCTCCGGGACACCCTCCTTGTGCAGCTGCTCATCACCATCGACCGGCTGAGCTACAGCGCCGGTGCCAGCCAGCAGGCCGCCGCCCCCCAGTACGACCCTAAGATCGCCCAGACCCTGTCCTACATCAACGAGAACCTGTCCAAGCCCCTGACGGTGGAGGAGCTGGCCGAGCGGGTGTATCTGAGTCGCTACCACTTCATGCGGCTTTTCAAGGCCCAGACCGGGGACACTGTCCACGCCTATGTGCGCCAGCGGCGGCTGCTGTACGCAGCCCAGCTCATCCGCCAGGGCGTGGGCGTGAACAGGGCCGCCGCGGACAGCGGCTTTGAGGAGTACTCCACCTTTTTCCGGGCCTTCCGGGAGTGCTTCGGGGTCAGCCCCGGCCAGCTCCGCTAGAGATTTCTGTATATACTCATTTTATAGTGTGGATAGTTACGGTTTTTCATCCGTCATTCATCCGGCTTTAAAGGGGTAAATGGATAGATATCCGGCATTTCCTGCATAAACTCCATTTTCTCTCCGGTCTCCGGGTGCATAAAGCGTATTTTATGCGACCACAGGCCGAGAGGGCAATCCTCCCCGTCGCCGTACTTCCTGTCCCCGGCCAGGGGCGTGCCCCGGCTGGCGAACTGGCATCGGATCTGGTGGGTGCGGCCGGTGAGGAGCCGGACGGACACCAGGCTCATCCCCTCCCGGCTGTCCAGCACCCGGTATTCCAGCGCCGCCAGGCGGGTATCCCTGTCCGGCACATCGGTCACATAAGTCTTCCTCTCCGCCCTGTCCCGGCGCAGCAGGTCCTCCATCCGACCCGCCTCCGGTACCGGGCGGCCCCGGACCACGGCCAGGTATTCCTTTTCAAATTCTCCCTGGCGCATCTGGCGGCTCAGCTCCGACGCGGCACGGGCCGAGCGGGCGAAGACCATCAGGCCCCCCGCCACCCGGTCCAGCCGGTGGACCGTGCGCACACAGGCCTCCGGGTCCCCCAGCGCCTGGCGCACCAGAGAGGGCATCCCCCCGGGCTCGTCGGTGGAGAGCACCCCCGCGGGCTTGACGCACACCGCTATCCGCTTGTCCAGATAGATGAAATCCATGGCCCGCCCTCCTGTCGGCGCCTATTATAGACCGTCGCCGCCGGTTTCTCAAGGCGTTTTCACAAAACGCAAAAAAAGGTGAAAAAGCCCTTGATTTCATGGGACAGGTATGGTATAGTAATTGAGCGAATTTTGAAAAAGGGTGAAATTGCCATGACTATTGCCATTTCCATATTGCAGCTCATCTCCTGCCTCTTCCTGACCATCGTCATCCTGTTCCAGAGCGGCAAGCGCTCCGGCCTGTCCGGTGCCATCGCCGGTGGTGCCGACACCTTCATGAGCAAGAGCAAGGCCAAGACCTGGGATGCGAAGCTGGCCAAGATGACCAAGTGGGTCGCCATCGTCTTCGTGCTGCTGACCCTGGTCCTGAACTTCATCTGAAAAACTGCGCGGCGAAACACAGCGCCGCTCATCTGCGCTAGTCCTAAAACAGCATATCGTTTGCGCTTGTCTTGAGGACAAGCCGAATCAGCGGATAGGAACGCTCCGGACGAGGACACAATCGTCGGGGCGTTTTCCGTTTGATATATAACGAGCAGTTGCAAAGCCCTTTGGGAAATATAAGGTGACTTCATAAAGATGCTAGACGATTTACAGTTATATATCCCCCGTCCGGAGGATGGCTGGTTTTATGTGAAAATGATGTCCGACCCGGCAACGATGTCTTATAATGCGCCATGGTTTCCACCGGACGGGTGCATCCCAGCGCCGGAATCTGAGTGGCAGAGATTGCAGGGGTCCTGGATCGGGAAGGCGCCGGAGCGGTTCTACGCCTTCCTGCGGCGGAAAGGTGACGGGGCTTTTGTCGGAGATGTGGAGTATCACTATGATCCGGGGCAAAACCGACATGATATGGGGGTCGTGATCTACGCCCCGGAGAGGGGAAAGGGATACGGCAGGCAAGGACTTCACCTGCTGCTGGACCGCGCGTTCCAAGTGGACGGCATTCCCCTGCTGCACAACGATTTTGAGCCGACCCGCGCTGCTGCCTGTCACATCCACAAGGCGGCCGGTTTTCGGGACACAGGTATGGCTGACGGGATCCTTCAGCTGGAATTGACACGGGAGGAATACTTGCAAGGCAGCTCTGTTAGTTGTGAAGGCTGAGAGACATCTGAACGTAAAAAACCTGTTTATTGCCCCACTCAGTGGAATTGACCATCGAAAAAACAGACCGTTGACACACCGGCTCCCCGGTGAAAAGTCAACGGTCTTTTCCGATATATTGCTTTGCGGCCGACCGGCTTTCTGACGGCGCCGGTTTTTTGCTGTCAGGCTCACGCTGTGGCGGGCTCCAGGAGGGTCAGTTTTTTGCTGTCCGCGTCCAGGCGGCACCTGAGCCCGTAAGGGATGACGCCGATGGGCTCCGCGTGGCCAAAATTCACGTTATATA
>CANRNA010000223.1 GCA_947631805.1 uncultured Oscillospiraceae bacterium
ACGTTCGTAAATGGCGTCTGCTCCAGCTGCGGCTACAGCGCCCCGGTGGTGGAGCCGGAGCCGGAGGATACCCCCAGCCCCTCGCCCACCCCGACGCCTACCCCCACTCCCACCCCCACCCCTGAGCAGCCCCCCGTGACCCCCAGTCCCAAGCCGGTCCTGCCCGAGCCCCCCGCCTCCGGCGACGGCTGGGCCATGGATGACGACGGCGCGTGGTATTACTTCCAGGACGGCCAGGCCCTTTCCAGCTGCTGGCAGGAGTATAACGGCACCTGGAACGTGCTGGGCCCCGACGGCAAGCTCCTGGGCGGGCTGACGAACGTGCAGCTGGGCCGGGCCGACGACGGGTGGTATTACCTCAACCCGGTCCATGACGGCCGCTTCGGCGCGGTGCTGTCCGGCTGGCATCATATCGGCGGCGCCTGGTACTTCTTCAACGACGTCCACGACGGCACCTTCGGTCGGATGCTCATGGGCTCCTGGCACGGCGGCGGCGACACCTGGTACTTCCTGGGCGCGGACGGCAAGATGCTCACCGGCCTGGTGGATATCCGGGCGGACCGGATAGACGACGGCCTGTATTACATGAACCTGGTCCACGACGGCACCTTCGGCAAGGTGCTGACCGGCTGGCAGAAGATAGAGGGCAGCTGGTACTACTTCGAGGTCCGGCACAACGGCTTCTACGGCCGGGGCTACCGGGACGGGTGGTTCTCCATCAGCGGCAAGACCTATTACTTCGATGCGGACGGCAAGCTGGCGGTGAACACCGTGGTGGATGGCTACCAGGTGGACGCCAACGGCGTCCGGGGCCAGAAGGTCGGATAAACCAAATAACACAGCAAAGCTCCCGGTCCACCGACCGGGAGCTTTTGTCGTTATAGAGCCTGGATGATGATGTCCAGCATCTGCCGGGGCGTGACCACGAAGGGCTTGACAGGGAAATGCCTGATATTGCCGGTCACGAGATAGGCGTCGTCGCGCCCGCGCCCGGCCATGACCACCTCATAGAACACCCGGTCCTTCGGGTCGGGCAGCTCTATATCCAACGTTTCCGCGTCCGGGTAAACGCCGAGGCGCTCGATCTCGCCGACCACGTCCTCGATGATGTCCCGGGTGAGATGGAAAAGGGGCCTTGCCAGAACGGCCCGGTATTCCGAGGTGATGCGCTCGTTCAAAAGCGGCACGATCACGCCGCTGAAGACGAACTCCAGAATGGCCCCTGGCACGGAGCGCCATTTGAGCATGGCGGAGACGAGAACATTCGTGTCAATGACTGCGTAATACCGCAAAAGGCCACCTCATTCCCGCGCTGCCGCTATCTCTCCGTTTATCTCGTCCAGGGACATGTCGGCAATGCCGTTTTCCCGGGCGATGCGGCTGGCGTCCCGCATGGCCCGCAGGGCGCGGTTCTCCGTTATCTCATCCAGGTTCATGCTGAACGGGATGCCGTTTTCCTGGATGAGGCGGGACATGCACATCCGAAGATAGGTCTGCAAGTCCATGCCCAGCCGCTCGCAAATGCTGACCGCCTTGACGCGGGCGCTCTCCTCCGCCCGAAACTGAACGAGCGTGTTAGCCATTGACGCACCTCCTTATATTGATTCTGTATACAGTATAGCACAAGGCGATTGCATTTGCAATCGCCTGATGATATTATATGGCTCTGAGGCGCTTTTATTCTCCGGGAGCGGTCAGTCCAGGCCGCGCTCTTTTTTCAGGGCCCGGATGTCCGAGCCGGCGAAGGAGAGCACCTGATACTCCCCCTCCAGGCGGGAGACGATCTGGGGGGTGTAGCGCTTTTCCATCTGGGCGGCGGTCAGGTTGGTGCTGATGACCGTCTTCTTCCGGCCCAGCAGCCGGGTGTTGATGAGGGTGTAAAGGGCGCTGCGGGTAAATTCCGTCATCATCTCCGTGCCCAGGTCGTCCAGAATGAGCAGGTCGCACCCGCTCATGCGGCGGACCAGGGCTTCCGCCCGGGCGGCGTCCTCCCCATCCCGGGAAAACCGCTGCTCCTCAAAGGCCGCCAGGGCCCCCACCGCCGTCTCATACACCACGGAAAAGCCCTGCTTGGCCACCTCCCGGGCGATGCAGGCGGACAGAAAGGTCTTGCCCAGCCCCGTGCCGCCCCGGAACAGATAGTTCTCCCGGCGCTTGCCGAAATACAGGGCGTAGTCGTAGCATATACCGAAGACGGTCTCCATCTGCACCCGGGGGGCCACCCCGGAGACCGGGTCGGGCCGGTCGTCGTAAAGCCCCAGGTCGAAGGTGCCGAAGCTCTCGCTGCCCAGCTTCAGCAGGGCGGAGAGGTCCTGAGCCTGGGCCTTGTCATACAGCCGCTTCAGGCAGGAGCACATCTCGCCGCGCACATAGCCCGTGTCCCGGCACTTGGGGCAGTCCCATGCCCCGTCCAGCCAGGTCATGGGCCAGCCGTTTTCCACCAGCAGCTCCGCCCGGCGGGCCTGCAGGCCCAGGCTCTCCGCCCGGAGCTCCTCCAGGGAGGGGCCGTGTCCCATGGCCGAGGCCGCCGCCTGGGGCACCAGGGAGGCGATGCGGTCGTCCAGCCGCCGCAGCTCGGGCACCCTGGCATAGGCCTCCTCGTGGCGCTGCCGGTCGGTGCGGATGGCGGCGCGGCGGATATTCTCTTTTTCCTCTCTGGCGATGGCCAGCAGCTTTCCGTCCATATCTATCCCATCTCCCCGGCGGTCGTTTTTCTCTCTATTGGCTGCGGAGCTTTTCCCGCAGGCGGCGCATCCGCTCCAGCTCCTGGGCGTCCGGGGCGGAGGAGGCGCTCTGGCGCGCCGACCGGTCCGGCCGCCGGTCTCCCTGCTCTATCTCCTCCACCGTGTGCAGTCCCTTTCCGTGCCAGGAGCGGACGATAGAGTCCATGTACTTCCACTTGAGCTGGCCCGTGTTGGTCACGGTCCGGTCCGCCGCCAGGGCCAGGGCCTGGGGGCCGTACCCCAGCTCTATCCAGCCGGTGATGTACCGGCGCTCCGTGGCGGACAGGTCCCGGCCCCGGATGCCGATGGCCCGCTGTATCTCCGCCGTCAGGCTCTTGCGCCGGTCCAGCTCCGCCAGCCAGCTCTCCGCCTGCTCGTAGGTCATGATCTCCCGGTCGAACCAGGCGTAGGCCTCCTTCTCGATGACCGCGAAGCCCAGATG
>CANRNA010000224.1 GCA_947631805.1 uncultured Oscillospiraceae bacterium
AATCTTCTGTGCCTGCCGGTCATCGCCCTCTTCACCCTCATGGCCGGGTGCCGCCCCTCCGTGGTGCGGGCGGCGGTGATGCAGGGGCTGTACCTGCTGGCCCCTGTCCTGGGCCGGGAGTCGGACGGGCCCACCTGCCTGGGGGCGGCGGCCCTGGCGCTGCTGGCTGTAAACCCCATGGCCATCGGCGGCGTGGGCATGCAGCTGAGCTTCGCCTGCATGGCGGGGCTGGTGCTGCTCCTGCCGGGGCTATTGGTCTGGATGGAGCGCCATCTGCCCATGGACAAGCGCCTGGTCCGGGCCGGGGCGGCAAATCTGGCCTGCACCCTGGGGGCCACCGCCTTCTCCACGCCCCTGGCCGCCGTCTATTTCGGCCAGGTCCCTCTGCTGTCCCCTCTAGCCAATCTGCTGACCCTGTTCGTGGTGGAGGCGGTCTTCGCCGCGGGGTACGTGATATGCGCCCTGGGCGCGGTGTTCCCCGCCCTGGGGACGGCGGCGGGTATGCTTCTGGCCTGGCCGGTCCGGTACTGTCTTGCCGTCTATAGGGCCATCGCCTCCCTGCCCCTGGCCTCCCTCCCGGCCCACAGCGTCCCGGCGGCCCTGTGGCTTGTAAGCCTCTACGCCCTGGGCGGCGTGTGGTATGTGCTCCGGCGGCGGAAAAAGCCCCTCCCCCTCCGCGTCCCCGTCGCCCTGGCGGCGGCGGGCCTTGCCCTGGTGCTGGCGGCCGGAAAGCTGGCCATCCCCCGAAACGGGGGCGTGCTCACCGTGCTGGACGTGGACCAAGGGGCGTGCGCCGTGCTGGCCAGCCGGAACGGGACCATGGTGGTGGACTGCGGGGGCAGCGCTCTAGCCAGCGCCGGGGACCGGGCGGCAGACAGGCTGCTGTCCCTGGGCAGGACCCGGGTGGATATGCTGGTGCTGACCCATCTTCACGCCGACCACGCCAACGGCGCGGAGACCCTTCTCTACCGCACCCGTGTGGACCGGCTCATCCTCCCCGGCGGGGCGGACGACGCCGACGGGCTGCTCCAGCCCATCCTGGAGGCAGCCGCCGCCCGGGGCACCCAAGTGGAATATCTGGCGGAGGACGCAGACCGCCGGGCGGGGGACCTGACAGCCCATCTGCTCCTGCCCCAGGGGAGCGAGGAGAACGAGCAGGGCATCGTGGTCCTGGCGGAGCTGTGCGGGAAGCGCGCCTATCTCATGGGGGACGCGGGCCAGCGGGCGGAGCGCTCTCTTCTGGCGGAGGGGCTCGTGCCGGACGGCGATATTCTGGTGGCTGGCCACCACGGCTCCAAGACCGCCTCGGGGGCCCTGTTCCTGCTGGCGGCCCGGCCGGAGACCGCCATCGTCTCGGTGGGCTACAACAGCTACGGCCAACCGGCGGAGGAGACCATGGCCCGGCTGGAAAAATACTGCCCCTCCGTCCTGCGGACGGACCGGGACGGGGACGTGACCATCTATCTGAAAGCGGAGGAACGAGCCCATGGCGGCTAAGGAAAAGACGACCCTGGATTACGGCGCCGAGATAAAAAAACTCCGCCAGGAGGGCCCCCGGCGGGTGTACATCCTCCGGGGGGAGGAGGACTACCTGCGGGACAGCTACCTGTCGGAGCTGAAAAAGCTCTGCCTCCCGGAGGGGACAGAGGCCTTCAATTATCACCGGCTCCAGGGGCCGGGGCTGGATATGGCCGCCCTGCGCCAGAGCGCGGAGGCCATGCCCTTCATGGGCGAGCACACCCTGACCGAGGTGCGGGACCTGGACGTGAACAGGACCTCCGGCTATGACGTGGAGGCCCTGAAGGCCTTTTTGGAGGACGTGCCCGACTGGGCCACGGTGGCCTTCGTCTTCTCCCCCGGCTACGCCCCGGACAACCGCCTCGCCCCGGTGAAGGCCATGAAAAAGGCCGGGGCGGACATCGCCTTCACCAGTCCCGGAGAGGCGGAGCTGCTGCGCTGGGTGGTCCGGCGGATGGAGAGCCTGGGCAAGCGCATCGACGGCCCCACCGCCAATTATCTGATATGGATCTGCGGGGACAGGATGAACGCCCTCATCCCGGAGATGGTGAAGATAGCCGGATACGCCTCCGACCGGGACGTGACCTGCCGGGATATCGACGCGGTGGCGAAAAAGGCCCCGGAGACCACCATCTTCAACCTGACCGACGCTCTGGGCGCCGGGGAATACGACAAGGCGGCCCGTCTGCTGGCGGACCTTCTGGCCGACAAGGACGAGCCACCTCAGCGGCAGATCGCCATGATCAGCGAACAGTTCAGGCGGCTGTACGTGGCCCGTGTGGCCCAGGACACCGGCCGGGGGGAGAGCTACATCACCGCCTGTGTGCCGGAGCTGTCCGGCCGGGCCTATCCCCTGCGGCTGCTCCAGCGGGCGTGCAGGAGCTTTTCCGCCGACAGGCTGGCCCGTGCGGTGGGCTTCTGCGCCCAGTGCGACTACGCCATGAAGGACACCGGCGGGGACCCGGAGGCGCTGATGAAGGAGCTCATCCTGCGCCTGGCCATGGACCGGTCATGATACGCATCCGGGAGGCCATAGCCGTGGAGGGCCGGTATGACAAGGCGGCCCTGGCCAACGTGGTGGACACGGTCGTCATCGACACCGCCGGGTTCGGCATATTCTCCGACCGGGAGAAGCTGGCGCTGCTGCGCCGCCTGGCCCGGACGAGAGGGCTCATCGTGCTCACGGACAGCGACGGGGGCGGCTTTCTCATCCGGAGCTTTTTAAAAAGCGCCATCGACCCCAGGCTGGTCAAGCACGCCTATATCCCCGACGTGCCGGGCAAGGAGAGGCGAAAGCGCTCCCCCTCCAAAGAGGGGAAGCTGGGGGTGGAGGGCATGGCCCCCCAGGTGCTGGAGCAGGCCCTTCTCCGGGCAGGAGCCACCGTGGACGGGAGCGATGCGCCGGGCGGCTGCGTCCCCCCGCTGACGAAGGCGGAGCTCTACGCCCTGGGTCTGTCCGGGCGGCCGGACAGCGCCCGGCGCCGGGACGGGCTGAAAAAGGCCCTGTCCCTCCCGGCGGGCCTCACCGCCAACGCCCTGCTGGACGTGCTGAACCTGCTGGTCACACGGGAGGAGCTGGACGCTATCCTCGGGGCGCTTCCACGATGATGAGCCCTAT
>CANRNA010000225.1 GCA_947631805.1 uncultured Oscillospiraceae bacterium
TTACGCGAGCTCCCGGCGCAGATCGGCAAACACCTCTTCGGCGGGTCTGGTGCGTCCGGCCTGCACATCGTCCATGCCCTTCTGGAGCATGGCGGAGAATTCCTCGTCGGTCATCTCGTCCCGTGCCTTTGGCTCCCGGGGCAGGGCCAGCGGGAAGGGGATGCTCTGGGTGAGGATGATCTGATTGTAGAGCAGGTTTATCACCGTGGACGCGGAGATGCCCAGCTTCTGCATGACCTCCTCGGCCTCGCGCTTCGTCTCCGGCTCCACGCGGGCCAGCACGTTCGCGGTCTTGTTCGCCATAGTATGCACCACCTTTCAATGTGACTGTGCCGTGTCTCGCGGCTCTGTCCTATAACGGGAGCGAGACCGGCAAAAATGGTATAATAGCTGTCCGACAGTTATTATACCATATTGTATGTCGTTTCGCAATACAATAACACAGGGGGAGACGGCGCTTTCCGGTCGTCTCCCTTTGGTATTTTACGGTATATCCTGTTGAACTTTATGGCCCCAAGTCCTCACGGAACGCGGCCAGATGGACCCGCATGGCCGCGCTGGCGGCCTCCGCGTCCCCCGCCTTGATGGCGCTGAAAATGGTCTCGTGCATCTGATGGACCCGGCGGTTCATCTCCAGCCGTTCCCCTGGGGCCATCCCCTCCATCCGGCGGGCCACGAACGTCCTGTTCAGCTTCCCAAAGGCGCTGTTGAAGACCACGCTCACCGTGTTCTTGGCCGCCTGGGCGATGAGCCCGTGAAAGGCCTGGTCCAGGCTCGTGGAGCGCTCGTAATCTGCCAGGCACCCGGCCATCTGCCCCAGCATCCGCTCCATGGCCCGGATGTCGTCCTCCGTCCGCCGCTGGGCCGCCCATCCGGCGGTCACAGCCTCGCTGGCCGCCCGGTACTCCGCCAGCTCCTCCAGGGAGATGTAGCCCGTGCTCAGGGCGTCGGTGAAGGAGTTTTCCAGGCTCTTGTCATTGGGCGGCAGGACCACCGCCCCGCTGGAGCCGGTGATGGTGCGGATATATCCCGCCCGCTCCAGCATCCGCAGGGCCTCCCGGATGGTGGGGCGGCTGCGCTGGAACATCTCTATCATATTCCGCTCGCTGGGGAGACGGTCCCCCGGCTTGAGCTCCTCGGCGATTATCAGGTCCCGTATCTGCTCGAATATGGCCTCGCTGGCCCGCTTTGTCTGCACCGGGCGGAAAATGCCGGGCTCGGTCTTCTCCTGGTCAAATGACGCCATAGCCATCGCTCCTCATAGTATACTGGTAAGGCCAGTATACTATATTTTCATTCTTTCGTCAAGGGGCGTCGGCACGCAAAAACGGGACGCGCCGCCGCATCCCGTCAAAGCTGTCGATTTGTCAGCGTCCGGTCTGGCTCAGATCGTCCCGGAACGCCGTCAGGTGGATGCGCATGGCCGCGCTGGCCCCCTCCGCGTCCCCCGCCTTGATGGCGGTGAAAATGGTCTCGTGCATCTGGTGGACCCGGCGGGTCATGGCACGCTGCCTCTCCCCGTCCATCTCCGCCATCCGGCTGGTCATGTAATCCCGGTTGAGCTTGCTGAACGTGCGGTTGAAGATGACGCTCACCGTGTTCTTGGCCGCCCGGGCGATGAGCCCGTGGAAATCCGGGTCCATATCTACGTACTGCTCGTAGTCATCCAGGTGCCTGCCCATCCGCTCCAGCAGCTGTTCCATGGCCCGGAGGTCCTCCTCCGACCGGCGTAGCGCCGCCCATCCGGCGGTCACCGTCTCGCTGGCGGTGCGGTACTCCGCCAGCTGGTCCAGGGATATGTGCCCGATGCTCAGGGCGTCGGCCAGGGAGTTTTCCAGGTTCTTGTCGTTGGGGGGCAGGACGATGGCGCCGTTGCTCCCTGGGACCGTGCGGATATACCCCGCCCGCTCCAGCATCCGGAGAGCCTCCCGGATGGTGGGGCGGCTGCGCTGGAACATCTCTATCATGTTCCGCTCGCTGGGGAGGCGATCCCCCGGCTTGAGCCCTCCCTTGGCGATCAGGTCCCGTATCTGCTCAAATATGGCCTCGCTGGCCCGCTTCGTCTCTACCGGACGAAATATTCTCTCTTCCCCTGCTGTCAGGGTGTCCTTGCTGGTCATGTATCTGTCCTCGCTCACAACTGGTTTGACCAGTATAACACATTACCAGTGGAAAATCAAGAAATATATGGAAGACCTTTTCCGATATGTCCTCCCTCCGGCGGGGGAATTTCTTACTTGATCATTTAAGTATAAAATTACTTAACTAATTTCTCCATGGCGCTTAATTTTGATCCTTAAACGCCGCTCTTTTCTGTTGACATTGGCCGATTTCCTCCTTTATAATGGGTGACGGAGCACAGGCTAAATAATTTAACGACGCAGAAAATTTAAGCGGCTAAATGGTTAAATACCCTTATGTCCGCTGAAAGGAGCCGCGCAAATGCAGACCCCTGTTGACATACACGCCACCCCCCACGCGAGGGAGCTCTTGCAATATCTCGCCGACACGGCGGGCAGGGCCATCATCACCGGCCAGCACACCCAGACCGTGCCCATGGAGGAGATAGACTACATCCGCCGGATGACCGGCCGGGAGCCGATGCTCCGGGGCTTTGAGCTGCTCGGGTACTCCCCCAATATCAACTACGCCGACGCGGGCCCGGACTGCCTCACGGAGGTGCGGGAGAATCAGGGCACCCTGGACACCGCCCTGGCCTGGGGCCGGAGACGGGAGGGCATCGTGACCTTCACCTTCCACTGGTTCTCCCCCCTGGGGGGCCGGGACAAAGCATTTTACGCCGAGAACACGGACTTTGACGCCCGGCGGGTGCTCATGGAGGGCACGCCGGAGCGGGCAGCCTTTTTCCAGGACATGGACGCCATAGCGGCGCTTTTGAGGCCCTTCCTGGACGAGGACATCCCCGTGCTGTGGCGGCCCTTCCACGAGTCTGACGGCGCCTGGTTCTGGTGGGGCGCCCAGGGTCCCGCCGTGGCAAAGGAGCTCTATAAGCTTATGTTCCGGCGCTACACCCAGGTCCACGGACTGCACAACCTGCTGTGGGTGTGGAACTGCCGCCTGGCCGAGGGCTGGCCGGGAGAGGAATATGTGGACGTGGTCTC
>CANRNA010000226.1 GCA_947631805.1 uncultured Oscillospiraceae bacterium
CTCGCTCTTTACAAATCCCCGCCGGGGGAGTATTCTTTACTCACAGCTTATCCAATGGGTCCTGGAGGGCCCGGCTCATATCTTTATCCCACAACCCTATGCTTTGGCGGACTGTGTTTCCACAGTCCGCCCTTTCTTTGCTCATATCCAGGGGGAGGGGGTCAGCCCACGGTGCCGGGGGCGTCCTCGATGAGGTATTCCCCGCTGCACCAGCCCCAGGTGTCGCCGTTGTACTGTACCAGGTCCCACTCGTTCTTCTTGGCCACGATCTTCACCTTGGAGCCGTCGGGCATCTGGGTTATCTCCGTGTAGGAGGTGTTGGGACCGGGCCGCAGCCGGAGGGCGCCCTCGCCCACGCTGACGGTGGCGGTGACAGGGGCGATGAAGTCCGCGTCGTCGGGGGGTATCTCCAGGGCGGCTGCCTGGATGGCCGCCAGGGTCGCCGCGTCCGGGTAACTGGCCTGGGCCGCGCCGGACTGGTCGTTCTCGGCGTTCACCTGGCCCGCCGCGGGCAGGGCGCTGCCGCCGCTATTGCCTGCCGGGGCGCTCTCCCCGCCCCGACCGGTGATGAACAGGATGGCGATGGTCAGGATCAGCGCCGCGCATATAAAGATGCAGATCATCTCCATCTTCCGCCACTGGGTGTCGCCCCACTGGGAGAAGGGGAGCATGCCGCCGCCCTTCCGGCCGCCGCCGGAGTGGCTGCTCTTGCCCTTGCCAAGGCCCTGGAAGGGATTGCGCCGGGCGGGGCGGTCGTCCTCATAGTCGTCGTCCCAGCCGTCGTCCTCCTCTTCCTCCTGGTCGTAGTCGTCGTCCCAGTCGTCCTCCCGGATGGCGGTGCGCTGGGGCGCGGGCCGCCGGGCCGTGGTCTGGCGGGCGGGAGCCTGGCGGGAGGCGGTCTTGGGGGCGGCCTGCCGGGCCTCGTTCAGCCGGACGGGCTCGGGGGGCTCCGCCTGCCGGGCGGGGGCCTGCCGACGGGTGGTCTTGGGGGGCTCGGCCTGGGCCAAAAGCTCCGCCATCCGCTCCTGGGCGGGGCCATAGCCCGCCTGGGCGGCCTTCACCAGGCACTTGGCGGCCAGGCGGTTCCACCGGCCTTCCTCCGGCTCCTCCTCGCTGCGCTCCAGAGCCCACAGGCTCAGCTCATAGTTGGCTTCGGGGTCTCCGGACTTGGCCCGGGCTATCATCTCTTGTTCTTCCTGTTCGGTCCAGTCGATCATATCTTTTATGTACCTTTCCCTTTCCGGCGCGGGACAAAGGGCCCGGGCCTGCCACGGTTTGGTGATAGGCAGATAGGCATATACACTGTTATTATAACGTGATATGCCGTCAATTCCAAGAATAATGTGAAAAAAGTACGAAAAAATTTTTTCCTGCCCTGTCCGGAACACGTTGCTTTTTGCCCTCTGAGCCAGTATAATGGGCCCTGGGTGATAGATAAGAATGAAGAAGTTACTGCTGCTGGTCAACCCCAACGCGGGAAAAGGCGGCTTTCGCAACGGCCTGGGAGAGGTCCTTCTGCATTTCCACCGCGCGGGCTACCGCACCACGGTGGCCTTCACAGACAAGCACGGCGACGCCCCCCGCCTGGCGGCGGAGGCGGCAGCGGAAAAATATGACCGCATCGTGTGTGTGGGCGGGGACGGCACCCTGGGGGAGACGGTCTCCGGGCTCATGAGCGCGGAGTACCGGCCCGAGCTGGGCTATATCCCCATGGGGACCACCAACGACTCGGCCAACACCCTGGGCATACGCCATGACCCGGTCTCGGCGGCCAACACGGCGGCCAACGGGGAGCCCATGCTCCTGGACGTGGGTCGGTTCAACGGGGAGCGGTTTTTCACCTACGTGGCGGCCTACGGGGCCTTCACGGAGGTGTCCTATCAGACGCCCCAGGACCAGAAAAACGCCCTGGGCCGCCTGGCCTATTTCTTGGACGGGCTGGGGCGGCTGACCAACCTGACCCACCGGTGGACCAGGGTGGAGTACGACGACGGCGTGCTGGAGGACGACTTCATCTTCTGCGCGGTGACCAACGCCCGGTCGGTGGCGGGGGTCATCCACCTGAAGGACGATCTGGGGGTGTCCCTGAACGATGGGCTGTTCGAGGTCATCCTCATCCGCACCCCGGAGAGCGTGCTCCAGCTGGGGACCATCGTCACGGACGTGCTGGCCAACAAGTTCGAGAGCGAGTACGTGACCCTGCTTCGGAGCCGGAAGATACGCTTCCTCTTCCGGGACCCGGTGTCCTGGACCCTGGACGGGGAGGACGGAGGCGTCCATCGGGAGGTCCTGTGCGAGAATATGCACCAGGCCATACGCATCGTGGTCAACAAAAACGCGATAGGCTGAACATATTGGTACCGCCCCTGGCTTCTGCCAGGGGCGGTACCAATATGTCATGGCGGTCAAAGCTCCCGCTTTTCGTACCACCGCACGGACAGGACCCAGCTGCCGATGAACAGGGCGACGGGGACCAACACCGCCAGGGCTGCCAGCAGGGGCATGGGCAGTTCCGGAAACTCGATCTGGTCCAGCTTGGCGATCCCCGTCAGCAGCCCCCCGACGCAGGCGGCCAGCAGGACTATCATGGCGAGATAGATGATGCGCCCCTTTGCGCTGCCCCAGCGGAACAGGACGGGCAGGCTGAGGGCGGGGGCCAGCATCCCCACGACCAGCAGCATCACCGATTGGACCGCCATCATCTGCCAGGTCATCCGGCCCAGGGCGGCCAGCACGGCGTAGATCAGGACGAAGGGGACCCAGGTGACGGCGAAGCTGGCCAGGGTGACGGCGTATTTCCCCGTCACCTGGTCCCGGCGGGTGCAGGGCAGGGTCTGGGCGCAGACGCTCCAGCGGCTGGCCTCGTCCAGCTGCATAAGGCTCATGCCCATCATGCTGCACATGAGCACCGCGTACATGGGGAAGAAGATGCCCAGGCTGTCATCCCCTTTGGAGAAGATCGTGATGCCCAGCGCGACGATCAGAAAGCCGCCGTAGAATTTGAAATTGATCCAGAGCTGATAGAGATCGGCCAAAAACAAGGCTTTCATCGCATATCCTCCTTTACCAGCAGTACGAAAAGCTCCTCGATGGTCACAGGCCGGATGTCGGTCCCAAC
>CANRNA010000227.1 GCA_947631805.1 uncultured Oscillospiraceae bacterium
TTGGCCAGGTTCGTCAGGTGGTAGTCAAAGGTGGGGTTGTTGGTCATCACCCCCACGGGGTCGTCGTATACCTTCAGGCCGTCCTTTACGGACTCCACCACGATGCTCTCGTCCCGGTCGGATATCATCCAGTGGAGGGGAGAGGGGGGAAGGTCGGGGCTGAAGCCCTCGTTCCACAGGTTGAGCCGGGCCAGCTTTTCCCTGGCCTGGGCCACCGTGGCGCACTGGCTCAGTATCCAGGGGATGAACTCGAATGAGCCCACGTTGTCCCTGTCCGGGTCCAGGGGCTTATAGTCGGCGTTGCCGGGGAAGTTGAGCCCGGCCATGCTCAGGCCCTTTTCGTTGGTGGCGTCAAAGTAGAGAGGGCAGTCGTCCTGCACGGCGGCCATGCCGATCATGGCGTAATGGCTGGGCATGGGGCCCATGCGCCGGAAGCGGAAGGGGTAGTTCCGGGGGGTGACGGTCACCTGTTCGCCGTAGGAAAACTCGTAGTCCAGATTCCGGCCGAAATAGTGGTCTTTTGTTTTATACGAAGCGGCAGTGCACATAGTCGTCTCCTTTGGGATATATGGGATGAGGATATTATACACATTCCGGCGGCAAAACTCAACGGGAAGATGGGCGAGGACGATTGCGGACGGGCCGGGGATGTGGTACAATATCCCCGGAATATTGGAAAAACGGTCCCGGCGGCAGCCTGGGACGAAGGACGGGAGGACGCGCCATGCGGTACGATTTTGATAAGCTCATCGACCGGCGGGGGACCAATGCCGTGAAGTGGAACGTGGAGCCGGGGGAGCTGCCCATGTGGGTGGCAGACATGGACTTCATGACCGCCCCGGCCGTCACCGAGGCGGTAAGGGCCCGTGCCGCGCACGGGATATGGGGCTACACGGCCCTGCCGGACGCCTGGTACGACGCCTATATCGGCTGGTGGCGGGACCGCCATGGCCTTGCCATGGAAAGGGATTGGCTGCTCTTCGCCACGGGCATCGTGCCCGCCATAGGAAGCGTCGTCCGCCGACTCACCGCGCCGGGGGAGAAGGTGCTCATCCAGTCGCCGGTGTATAACTGCTTTTTCTCCGCCGTCACCGACAGCGGCCGCCAGGTGAAGGACTGTCCCCTGGAGTACAATGGCCGGACCCGGACCTACAGCATCGACTTCCACAAGCTGGACGTGGCCCTTTCCGACCCCGCGGTGCGGCTGATGCTATTGTGCAACCCCCACAACCCGACGGGCAACATCTGGGATAAGGCGGCCCTGGCCCACATCGGCATGCTGTGCGCCCGCCACGGGGTGACAGTGCTCTCCGACGAGATACACTGCGACGTGACGGACCCGGGGGCGGACTACGTGCCCTTTGCCTCCGTGTCGGAGGAATGCCGGGATATGTCCGTCACCTTCATCGCCCCCACCAAGGCCTTCAACCTGGCGGGGCTGAAGACGGCGGCGGTGGCGGTGCCGAACAGGGCCCTCCGGGACCGGGTGCAGGGGGCGCTCCACGCCGACGGGGTCAGCGATGTAGGCGCCTTCGCCGTGGACGCCGCGGTGGCGGCCTTCACCGAGGGCGGCCCCTGGCTGGACGAGATGCGGGCCTATGTGGCCCAGAGCAAGCGGTGCGTGGAGGAATTTTTGGCCAAGGAGCTGCCCCAGGTGAGGACGGTGCCCTCCCAGGCCACCTATCTGCTGTGGCTGGACTGCTCGGCGCTGCTGGGGGACAAGGGGGACCTGGCCCGGTATCTCCGGGAGCATACGGGCCTGTTCCTGAACGCCGGGGAGATGTACGGCGACAGGGGCCGGGACTTTCTGCGCATGAATCTGGGCTGCCCACGGGCGCTGGTGAGAGACGGGCTGGACCGGTTGGCCAGGGGCGTTCGCGCCTGGGAAGAAGAAAATCAAACCTGAAAGGGAGGAAATACGATATGCAACTGGAACTTTCCTGCGGCGCGCTGCGGGCCACGGTGGAGACCCTGGGGGGAGAGCTGGTGTCCTTCCGGGGCGGGGACGGCGTGGAGCGCATCTGGTGGGGAGACCCGGCCTATTGGGACGGGCGCAACCCCATCCTGTTCCCGGCGGTAGGGGCCATCAAAAACGACCGGGTCCGCTTCGGCGGCGTGGAGCACACCATGCACCTGCACGGCTTTGCCCAGTCGGAGCAGTTCGTCCCTGTGGAGCAGGGGCAGGACTGGGTGACGGTGGAGCTGCGGGAGAACCCCGGCACCCTGGCCCAGTACCCCTATCCCTTCCGGCTGCGGGTGCGCTATGCCCTGATGGACAAGGGCTTCACCACCGCCTACACGGTGAAGAATGAGGGCGACAGGCCCATGCCCTACTGCATCGGCGGCCACACCGCCTACCGGTGCCCGGTAGGGGAGGACGAGGCGTTCGAGGACTACTGCCTGGTGTTTGACCAGGTAGAGGATACAGGCTCCATCGTCCGGCTGGACGGGGGCGTGCTCAGCCACCGGGAGCTGGAGGAGCCCAGCCTCCACGGCACGGACACCATCCCCCTGCGCTACGAGATATTCGACCGGGTGGACACGCTTATCTTCGACGGTCTGCGCTCCGACGGGGTGAGCCTGGTGAACAAAAAGACGGGCCGGGGGGTCCATGTGTCCTTCCCCGACTTCCCCATGCTGGGGGTGTGGACCATGCCCCACAAGAGAGCGCCCTATATCTGCATCGAGCCCTGGCACGGCTGCGGGGCCTTTGAGGACGAGAGCGGGGACTTTGAGGATAAGCCCTACTGCATCACGCTCTCTCCCGGCCAGGAGAAGACCCTGGGCTTTGCGACGGAATTTATTTAAGGTCAAAGGAAATGCGGAAGCGCCCGGCTGTGAGCCGGGCGCTTGCTTATGGGAATTGTCGCTTCTTACAGGAACTTTATCAGGTTGTAGGCCACGATCAGGCCGGAGAACATAATGGAGACGGTGGAGCAGAGCTTGATGAGGATGTTCAGGCTGGGGCCGGAGGTGTCCTTGAAGGGGTCGCCCACGGTGTCGCCCACCACGGCCGCCTTGTGCTGCTCGGAGCCCTTGCCGCCGTGGTTGCCCCGCTCGATGTACTTCTTGGCGTTGTCCCAGGC
>CANRNA010000228.1 GCA_947631805.1 uncultured Oscillospiraceae bacterium
CTCTGTGCGGGCATCACCGCCGTTATCTCCGCGTCAACGGTTTAGTGTTTTAAATTGTTGGCGTTATTCTAGCACGCCCAAGGCCATTTGTCAAAGGTTTTTTTCAGAAGATACCTTTATGGCCGCCTGTTCCTGTTGACATCCCCCTCCCCGCTAACTTATAATAAATATACATTTAAGCTAAATTTAAGTTAAGGAAAGGAGCAGCCGAGATGCAGACCCCTGTGGACCCTCAGGCCACCCCCCGCGCGCGGGAGCTTCTGAACTATCTCTCCGACACGGCGGGCAAGGCCATCATCACCGGGCAGCACACCCAGACCGTCCCCATGGAGGAGCTGGCCCATATCCGCCAGGTCACCGGCCGGGAGCCCATGCTCCGGGGCTTTGAGCTGCTGGCCTATTCCCCCAACATCAACTATGACGACATGAGCGAGGAATGCCTCACGGAGATCGTGGAGGACAGGAACACCCTGGACCTTGCTCTGGAATGGGGCCGGAAACGGCAGGGCATCGTGACCTTCACCTACCACTGGTACTCCCCCCTGGGCGGCCGGGACAAGGCCTTTTACGCCGAGAACACGGACTTTGACGCCCGTCAGGTGCTCGTAGAGGGCACGCCGGAGCGGGCGGCCTTCTTCCACGACATGGACGCCATGGCGGCGCTTCTGAAACCCTTTATGGAGGAGGACATCCCCGTGCTGTGGCGGCCCTTCCACGAGTCCGACGGCGCCTGGTTCTGGTGGGGCGCCCAGGGTCCCGCCGTGGCAAAGGAACTCTATAAGCTCATGTTCTGGCGCTACACCCAGGTCCACGGGCTGCACAACCTGCTGTGGGTGTGGAACTGCCGCCTGGCCGAGGGCTGGCCGGGAGAGGAATATGTGGACGTGGTCTCCCTGGACGAGTATTTGCCCGCCTACGCCCCCACGGATTACCGCGAGCAGTACGAGACCCTTGTCGCCGCTACCACCCGGAACAAGGTGGCTGCCCTGGCGGAGATAGGATATCTGCCGGACCTGGCGCTCCTGGAGCGCAGCCGGGTCCCCTGGGCCTATTTCATGGTCTGGTCCAAGGAATTCTGCATCGGCGAGAGCCGCAACAGCACCCAGGCCCTGCGCCAGGTCTATTCCAGCGGCTACGCCGTCACGCTCTGAGGGCGGGCCCATGGATAAGAGAGTGCGTATGGCGGACATCAGCGAGAAGCTGGGCATAAGCGTGGTGTCCGTGTCGAAGGCCCTCTCCGGCAAGGAGGGCGTCAGCGAGCAGACCCGTGCCAGGATATTGGAGACCGCCAGGCAGATGGGCTATGTGCCCCTGCGTACAAGGGAGCGCGGGGCCGAACAGCCCCGCTCCGGCAACATCGGCATACTGGTGGCGGACCAGTTCTTTGCCGACAATACCTTTTATTCCAATCTGTACCGCAGCCTGGTGAACCGGTGCAGCGAGTGCGGCTATTTCACCCTTTTGGAGCTGGTGACCCCGGAGGCGGAGGCCCGGCGCTCCCTGCCCGTGATGATACAGCGCAATAAGGTGGACGGGCTCATCTTTCTGGGGGAGATAGACCGGGACTACCTGCGGGCGGTGTGCTCCTGCGCCCTGCCCTATGTGCTGGTGGACTTCTACGACGAGGACCTGGAGGTGTGCTCTGTCACCAGCGACAACGTCACCGGCGGCTACCGCCTCACCAGGCACCTTCTGGACACCGGCCGGGACCGGATAGGGTTCGTGGGCAGCGTTCTGTCCACCAGCTCCATCATGGACCGGTTTTTGGGCTACTGCAAGGCCCTGCGCCGGGCGAACATCCCCCTGCGGCCCGACTGGGTGCTGGAGGACCGCCAGGGCGTCACCACCTTCATCCCCCTGTCTCTGCCCGAGGACATGCCCCAGGCGTTCGTGTGCAACTGCGACGAGACGGCGCTCCTGCTCATCGACGCCCTGACCAAGGCCGGATACCGGGTACCGGAGGACGTGGCCGTCGCCGGATATGACGACTACCACCAGGACCGGCCGGGCGTCCCGCCCCTGACCACCTATCGGGTCAACACCCAGAAAATGGGCCGCATCGCCGTGAATCAGCTCATCTGCCAGATAAGCGGCGAGGAGGCCGTAGCGGAAAACATCGTGGTGGGCGGCCGGATCATCCGGCGCCGCTCCACCTCTGTGGAATAAGGAGGTTCACACCATGGAAAGGATCGCCGCCGCGGCCAAGCGGCATTTGGAGCAGATCATCCTGCCCTTCTGGACGGCGCTGAAGGACGACGCCTACGGGGGCTATTACGGCTACATGGGCCAGGACCTGGTCCTGGACAAAAAGGCGGAAAAGGGCTGTATCCTCAACAGCCGCATCCTCTGGTTCTTCTCCCGTGCCGCCATGGTCCTGGGCCGGGAGGACCTGCGGCCTTATGCCGACCACGCCTACCGGTTCATGGTGGACCACTGCATCGACAAGGCCCATGGAGGCATCTATTGGAGCATGACTTATGACGGCCAGCCCCTGGACACCACCAAGCACACCTACAACCAGGCCTTCGCCATCTACGCCCTGGCGGCCTACTACCGGCTGAGCGGGGACGAGCAGGCCCGGGCTCTGGCGCTGGAGCTCTTCCGGGTGATAGAGGACCGCTGCACCGACAGCGTGGGTTACCTGGAGGCCTTCACCGCCGACTGGGGGCCGGAGTCCAACGAAAAGCTCAGCGAGAACGGGGTCATGGCCGCCAAGACCATGAACACCCTCCTGCACGTGTTCGAGGGCTACTCCGGTCTGTACGAGGCCACCCATGACCGGGCCGTGGGCAGGGCCATGGAGCGGATACTGGACATCTACGAGCAGAAGATATACTCCCCCGCCCTGCGGCGGCAGCTGGTGTTTTTCGACGAGAACTACAACTCCATCATCGACCTGTACAGCTACGGCCACGACATCGAGTCCAGCTGGCTCATGGACTGGGGCTGCGCCCTGCTGGGGGACGACCAGCGCACCGCCCGCATCGCCGCGCTGGACAGGGACATGGCCCAGGCGGTATTCGACGCCGCCTACAGCCACGACTCCCTGGCCAACGAGTGCGACCGGGGCGT
>CANRNA010000229.1 GCA_947631805.1 uncultured Oscillospiraceae bacterium
GTGCTGGACGGCATCGTGGGCGGCGTGGGCGCCGTGCTGGGCTTCGTGCCCCAGATGCTGGTGCTGTTCCTGCTGCTGGCCATATTGGAGGACGTGGGCTACATGGCCCGTGTGGCCTTCATCATGGATCGGATCTTCCGCCGCTTCGGCCTCTCCGGCAAGAGCTTCATCCCCATGCTGGTGGCCACCGGCTGCGGCGTGCCCGGCATCATGGCCAGCCGCACCATCGAGCAGGACCGGGACAGGAAGATGACCATCATGACCACCGGCTTCATCCCCTGCGGGGCGAAAATGCCCATCATCGCCCTGTTCGCCGGGGCCCTGTTCGGGGGCTCCTCCCTGGTGGCGACGAGCGCGTTCTTCATCGGCATCGCCGCCGTGGTCGTCAGCGGCATCATCCTGAAAAAGTTCCGGGCCTTCGCCGGAGAGCCCGCCCCCTTCGTCATGGAGCTGCCCGCCTATCATGCCCCCCAGGCCAAGAACGTCCTGCGGGCCATGTGGGAGCGGGGCTGGAGCTTCATCAAGCGGGCCGGTACCATCATCCTGCTCTCCTCCATCGTCCTGTGGTTCCTCCAGGGCTTCGGCTTCACCGACGGCTCCTTCGGCATGGTGGAGGACAATAACTCCTCCATCCTGGCCGCCATCGGCAGCGCTATCGCGTTCGTCTTTGCCCCCCTGGGCTTCGGCACTTGGCAGGCCACCGTCGCCACCATCACCGGCCTGATCGCCAAGGAGGAGGTCGTGAGCACCCTGCGCGTGCTCTATCCGGGCAACCTGACCGCCCAGATAGGCCTGGCCTACACGGGCATCACCGCTTACGCCTTCATGATCTTCAACCTGCTGTGCGCTCCCTGCTTCGCCGCCATCGGCGCCATCCGCCGGGAGATGAACAACGCCAAGTGGACCTGGGCCGCCATCGGCTGGATGTGCGCGTTCGCCTACACCGTGAGCCTCATCGTCTACCAGCTGGGCAGCCTGATAACGGGCGGCGGCTTCGGCCTTGGCACGGCGGTGGCTCTGGGCGTGCTGGCGGGTCTGCTCTGGCTGCTGCTGCGCCCGGCCCCCTCTCTGGAGGAGACGGCCGCCCGCGCGGCCCGGAGCGTCTCCGTGAAGGCCTGAAGCCATGGACGCGGTGCTTCGGTTCCTGGGCCTGTACGGCGGCGACATCCTGGTGTGCGCCCTCATCGCCGCGGGCGTGGCAGACGTGATACACACCATGCGGCGGGACAAAAAGGCGGGAAAGTCCGCCTGCGGCGGCTGCGATGGCTGTGCCGGGTGCGCCTGCGCCGGTATGTGCCACGGGGCCACCGATAACAAGTGAGCATCTCCTACACTATATACCTCCATTTCCCTCGCGCCTGCCGTGGGCGGCCCAGCCATGACCGCGCCACGGCAGGTCTATAAAAAAGCGCGATGGTACGGCCTTGGCCGTACCATCGTCGGCATATACGTATGTGCCATTCATGTCAGGCATAAGGGCCTGCGGGATCGACACTGTACTTTTCCGGAAATGTCTGTATAATATAGGACAGCCGGGGCGCTCCGGTCCGCCGCCATGCGCAGCTGCTATGCCTCTGTGCTGGGGGTGCGCACGTCGGCCCACATAACCGCCAAATAAGGGAGGGATGACCATGATGATGGCCCTTGCCGCCGCTCCATGCAAGGTTTGAGGACGGTGCATGGAGGCCGGTCACAGCCGTGACCTAAGTCCTCGGGCTTTGCGAATTGACGACATCCAAAACGCATCAAGGAGCAAAGTGCAATGAAAAATTCTATACGTGAGCTGCGGGCCTTTCTCATCCTCTGGCCCACCCAGGCGCTGTCCCAGCTGGGCAGCGCCATGACGAGTTTTGCCCTCACCCTGTGGCTGTACGAGCGGACGGGCTCGGCCCTGCGGACGGCGCTTTTGAGCGTGTGCTCCTACGGCCCCTATGTGGTCATGAGCGTCTTCGCCGGGGCCCTGAGCGACCGGTGGGACAAGAAGCGGACCATGCTCTGGTGCGACGCGCTGGCGGCCTGCTGCACCCTGGCGGTGCTGGCGGGGCTGCGGACAGACCTGCTCCGGCCCTGGCATTTGTATCTGCTCAACGCCGTGAGCGGCCTGATGAACACGGTCCAGCAGCCCGCCGGGGAGGTGGCCATGACGGCCATCGTCCCGCCCCGGCACTATCAGCGGGTGAGCGGTCTGCGGTCCATGAGCGGGTCGCTGGTGACGGTGCTCCACCCGGTGCTGGCCACGGGGCTGTATGCCCTGGGCGGGATGGAGGCGGTCATCTGTGTGGACCTCGCCACCTTCCTCCTGGCCTTTTTGGCCCTGTGGCTGGGGGTGTCAATCCCCGCCGCCTCGGTCGGGGAGCGGGAGCCCATACTGGCGTCGGCCAGGGCGGGGCTGGTCTTCCTGCGGCAAAACGGCCTCATCCTCACTCTCATCCTCTTTCTGGCGGGGGTGAATCTGGTGGCCTCGGCTTTTGACGCGGTGCTCCCGGCGCTGATACTGCCGCGGGAAAACGGCGGCCGGGCCGCCCTGGGGGCGGTCATATCCTGCGGCGGGCTGGCCATGCTGGGGGGAAGCCTTCTGGCGGCGGCTCTGCCCCCGCCGCGGGACCGGGTCCGGGTCATCTTTTGGACGCTGCTCGTCTCCCTGGGGGTGGAAAACTATCTGCTGGCCTTTGGCCGGACCCCCTTCTGGTGGTGTCTGGGGCAGGTGATAGGCTTCGGGCTGGTGCCGCTGATGAACGCCAACCTGGACGTGATATTGCGCTCGTCCATCCCCCTTCCCATGCAGGGGCGGGTGTACGCCTGCCGGAACACCCTGCAGTTTTTCACCATCCCCCTGGGCTATTTTCTGGGGGGCGCCCTGGTGGACGGGGTGTGCGAGCCTGTCATGGCCAGGGCCCCGGCGGCCGGGCCCCTGGCGGCCCTTTTCGGCACGGGCAAGGGCTCCGGCGCGGCCATGGTGATGTGTCTGCTGGGCCTGGCCGGAACGGCGGTGTGCCTGTACTTCCGGCGGCGGCTGCGAAAATATACGTACAAAGACCCGCCCGTTTAAGCGTGAAAA
>CANRNA010000230.1 GCA_947631805.1 uncultured Oscillospiraceae bacterium
CTCACCGACCGGGCCGCGCCCCGGCTGGCGGGGACCGTGTGGCTGCCGGACACGGCGGTGTTCATATTATGCCTGGGAGCGCTGGTCCTGGGCGTCCGGCGGCTGCCGACGGCCTGGACGGTCTATTTTCTGGTATGCGTGCTGGTGAATTACTCCATCAGCTGGCCTTTGAGCTGCGGTCGGTATATGGCGTGCGCCTTCCCGCTGCCCGTGGCTCTGGCGGCGGTAACCCGGCGCAGACCGGCCCTGGCCCGGCTCGGGGCGGCGGTGTTCGGGATATGGCAGGGGGCGTATCTGTCCGTGTTTTTGTCCGGCGCGCCCCTCTATTGAAAGGAGGAAGAGGCGGTGAAGAGAGCTGTCACGGCGGGGACCGTCCGGGCGATATCCGGGGCGTTTGCCCTGTGCTTCATCTGGCTGATAGAGCACATCACCGTTAACGGCGGCTATTACGGCTATAAGGAGGTCAGGCTGCTTCTGTGCACGGCGCTGGCGCTGGGGGCCATGGCGGGGCTGTGGCGTCTGGCGGGCCGGTACGAGGCGGCGCTGGCCCGGCGGTCCGGGGCGGTCACTGCCCTGTTTCTGGCGGGGATGGGGCTTTTGCAGATGACGATGGGGCTTCGCCTGCGGTATAAGCCCCTGTTCGACATCGACGCGGTGTACGGGGCGGCGGTCCAGTGGGCCGAGACCGGGTCGTTCGCCTCCTATTACGAGTATTACGGGTACTTTTTCAACAACTTCGGCGCCCTGCGGTTTATGTACGGGGTGTTCCGTCTGGCCGGGGCGCTGGGGGTGCGGGACTGGTATCTGGCGGCCACGGGGGCCAACTGCGCCCTGTCCCTGCTGACCATGTTCGCCACCGGCCAGGCGGCGAGGAAGCTTCTGGGCGTCCGGGGACAGATGGCGGCCTACGGGCTTTTCGCCATGAGCCCGCCCTTTTACTTCATCGCCCCGGCCTTTTACACCGACGCGCTGAGCATGCCCTTTCCCGTGCTGATATACTGGCTCTGTCTGCTGGCCCGGGAGCGGCCCCGGCGGCGGAGCCGACTGGTCCTGTACGCGCTGGCGGCCGTTGCCGCGTCGGTGGGGGCCCAGATCAAGGCCACGGTGGTCATCGCGCTCATAGCCGTGGTCATAGACGGGGCGCTCACCTGGTCCTGGCGGCGGACGGCGGCGCTGGGGGCCATCGCGGCGGCGGTGCTCCTGCTGGGGCAGGCGGGACTGGAGCGGGATATATACCGGCACCTGGACAGGGCCCAGGCGGAGGAAATGCGGACGCCCCTGCTCCACTGGGTGATGATGGGCCTGTCGGGCTCGGGGATGTATGACCCGGCCGACTATGATCTTACCCGGTCGTTTCAGGACCCCGAGGAGCGGGACGCGGCTCTGCGGGCCGAGATAGGGGACCGGCTGCGGGCCCTGGGGCCGGGAGGGCTGGTGCGGCTGCTCACGGTGAAGGGGGATATATGCTTTGGGGACGGGACCTACGGGCTGTCGGACTGCCTGGGCGGGGAGCCGCTGGGGGAGACGGGGCTGCGGGAGCTGCTGCTGTCCGGGGGGCGGTACAACGAGCTGTACCGGCACGTGTGCACGGGGGTGCTGCTGGCGCTGTATGTGCTGATGAGCGCCGCCGGGCTCCGGGACGCCCTCCTACCCAGGGGGGAGATGCTCCGGGCCCTGGTCCCGCGGCTGGCCCTGCTGGGGCTGCTGGCGTTTTTGCTGTGCTGGGAGGCCCGGTGGCGGTACTTTTCCAATTTCGTGCCGATGATATTTCTCGCCGCCCTTCAGGGAATGGGAACTTTTCTGAAAAATGCGCGTCAAAATGGATACAATGAAGCATAAAGGAGGCGTTTCGGATGAAGCGTTTATTGGCCGTTTTATTGCTGGTGGCCCTGCTGGCCGGATGCGGGGCGCGGACGGAGGAGACCCAGGAAAAGGAGGCGCCCCCCGTGCCGGAGACGCCCGCTGCCCCGGCGGCGGAGGATATGGCCGTCCGGGCCGGTGGGACGACGGACGGCGGGGCGGCGGCCACGGATTTCGCGGTAGAGCTGTTTCGCGCCTGCCAGACCGGGGGGAACAGGCTGGTGTCGCCTCTGAGCGTGCTCAGCGCCATGGCCATGACTGCCAACGGCGCGGCGGGCCAGACATTGGAGCAGATGGAAAAGGTCTTCGGCATGCCGCTGGAGGCGCTGAACAGCTGGCTCAAGACGTATACGAATAGCCTAGGGGACACCGACGGGGGCCGGGTGCGCCTGGCGAACGGGATATGGGTCAACCGGCAGGCCGGGCTCGTCCCGGACGAGGACTTTTTGCAGGCGGTCAGGAGCTGTTACGGCGCGGCGGTGGAGACTGTCCCCTTTGACAGCCAGACCCGTGACGACATCAACCGCTGGGTGTCGGAACACACCGCCGGGCGGGTGGACAGCATCGTGGATGAGCTGGACGGGGGGACGGCGCTGCTGCTGGCCAACGCCCTGGCCTTTGACGGGACGTGGGAGGAGGTATACCGGGAGGACCAGGTGAGCCCCGGCACCTTCACCGCCGCGGACGGCCGGGCCCAGGACGCCCAATTTCTCTGGTCCACGGAGCGGGGATATCTGGAGGACCAGGGCGCGGTGGGCTTCGTGAAGTACTATGAGGGCCGACAATACGCCTTCGCGGCCCTGCTGCCGAAGGAGGGCACGGCGCTGGAGGACTATATTGCCTCCCTCACTGGGGAGCGGCTCCGGGCGGTGCTGGACGGGGCCCGGGAGGACGTGTATGTGAGCGCGGCCATCCCCAAGTTCTCCGTGCGGTACGGCGCGTCCCTGGAAAAGGCCCTGATCGCCATGGGCATGGCCGACGCCTTTGACAGCGGCGCGGCGGACTTCTCCGCCATGGGGGCGTGCCAGGCCGGGCCGCTGTATATCAGCCGGGTGCTGCACAGGACGTACATGGCCGTTGACGAGCGGGGCACCGAGGCCGGGGCGGCCACCGCCGTGGAGGTCCGGGCCGCGGGGATATTGGGGCCGGAGGAGCAGGTCCGGCTGGACAGGCCCTTCGTCTATATGCTCATCGACTG